>JAZUMZ010000336.1:0-10139 GCA_045603885.1 Bacteroidaceae bacterium
TGCACAATGGGGTAAGGGGGAATTGTACACAAATCATAACGAAATCACTATTATTCTTGTCAAGTGAGAGCACAATCATATACGATTATGAGCTTTACCCAAAAAACGTACATACTTCATTATTAGTTGCGGATTTTAGGGATATTTCGTTTTTTTTAGAAAATCCGGAGTGATTCTGACAAATGTCCGGTCATGAATTTAAATTGTAGTCTCACCTCGAAAAATGGCCGTGACAACTCTCTGAGAAGCCTGAAAAAGGCAAAAATCGGTCTTTGAAATGTTGTAACCTGGAATTTCCATATCCTTCGCAGGTTCATCCACATGCATCTGTGGAATGCATGCATTTTGTGTGCGAACAATCCCCTGTACTGATTGACTATGATGTGTCCAATGCCATATATTTAGATATGGGAGGAGGGTGGAATTACGCATGGTATCGTGATGGAAATAAGATCATCGAATTGCATCCTAAACTGCATGATTACTGTACCAACTGGATAACATTCTACAAATAACAAAGGCCAACAGCTTATTTTCGCTCCGTAAGTATGTTTTTTTTTGAGTTACGGATGGAAAATAACTTATAGCTCGTCCGTAAGTCAAAATTTTAAGCACTTACGGATGAGGTATCTTCGGTTTGGGAGTCTTTCCAGTTGACGAGGAAGAGGTTGTTGGTGGCGCGGGTCATGGCGGTGTAAAGCCATCGGTAGTACTCTTTTATGGAGGTGTCTTCGGGCACAAACCCCTGGTCGATGAAGATATTTTCCCATTGCCCGCCCTGGGCTTTGTGACAAGTGACGGCGTAAGCGTATTTGAGCTGGACTGCATTATAATAAGGGTCGTTACGCAGCTGTTTGAGCCTCTCCTGTTGAGAAGGAATATCCATATAGTCCTCCATCACGTTGTTGAAGAGCTTCTCGTTTTGCGCCTGTGTAAGAGCAGGAGCCTCCGCATGGAGGGTATCGAGCAGCACTGTAGCTTCTATCTCCAGGTCGTCGTAGTCGGGAAACGCCAACTCGCAGTCAGCAAAGTTGAAACCATAGAACGAACGGACGTTTCTCACCCTTCTTACAACAGCGATGTCTCCGTTTGCCATAAAATCCATAAGCGCATCCTTCGTCCTGTTGTTCTCATTTTCTTTTCTAAGCTTGTCGGTCCAGTAATAATTGTTTTTCGCCACCATGACCAGGTCGCCGGTCTCCAGCTCGCTCTCTCGCCACAATATCTGGCTGCGAATACCATTATTATATATATTAGCGAGGCGGTTGGAACGGCACACGACCATGGTCTCCTCCATACCGCTCTTGTCGTAACATTCCGCCAAGGTGTCAATAAGCATATCCCCCGGAACAGCCTTGATGTCGGCAAATTCTTGAAAACGGATTCTCGGCAGTCCTGCCAATGTGTCGCCGTCCAACGCCTTCCTAAGCATAGTTGCATTCCAAAGGATTCCGCCGGAGTCTGCCTGCCTGACCACCTCCCGAAGTGTGGTCTCATACACCCGCATGGCGTATGACCTCATCACCTGCGCACTAAGCGCCGGCGACATATCCTCTCCCACCGGTGGCAGCTGGGCATCGTCACCCACAAAAACGAGCCTACAACCCTGATCCCGTCCGTAAACGAAAGTCATAAGAGACTGTAATAAAGACTCTTGCATACGGCCATCGTCGGGCCGGTCGCTTATCATCGACGCCTCGTCAACTATGAACAGCGCACCTTTTCGGGAGTTAAATCCAAGGTCGAAGTCCGGGTTGAGACTTAAGGATTTCTGACGATATATGGCTTTATGAATGGTGAAAGCCGGGTGGTCGGCAAATCTCGACATGACCTTGGCAGCACGTCCTGTCGGAGCCAACAGCACGCATTGTATGTCCATGGCCTCAAGAGACTTGACAACAGCCGCCATCAAAGAAGTCTTACCCGTGCCCGCGTATCCTCTCAATACGAACAAAGAACTGTCTATTCCAGAGAAGAGAAAATCAGAGAAACGCTCCAACGCCAAAATTTGGTCTGAAGTGGATATATTTTGGAAATTTTTATCAAATTCCGACTTAAAAATGGGATTAATCATATTTTTTTTGAAAAAAATCCAAAAGTTTGCACGAATTTAATTTCTTTTCATTATTTTTGCAACAAATTGTGGAAATAAGGCACATTGGCCTTAAAAAATCCGCTGAAGCGTTACGCTTATCTTAAATCAACTGCGAAATTACAAAATAAAAATCAAATAACCCACCATGAACAAAAAAATTATTATTCCGGTACTCGCAATTGTTGTGGTTGCCATGTTTGGTATATGCTATTGGAGCATATACAGCGAGATTAACTTCGAGAATGAGGTAACTGAGAGAGAGGACGCAGTAAAGGTACGTCTGAAACAAATCCGCGACGCAGAGGACAACTATCGTCGTGTTTACAGGCACTACTGTGGTGACATCGACTCTCTTATTGACTTCGTCAAGAACGAGAAATCAATCAAGGACACTCAGCCCGACCGCGAGCTGACAGACGACGAATATGACAACCTCGCAAAAGAGATCTCCAATGAAGGCAACTTCACTGAGGACGAGATTAAGCGTCTTATCCCTGAGCGTGCCGTAAAGAAGGGTCTTCTTCATATCGACACGATATGGCAGACAGCATACGAGTTGATCGGACTTCCCTCAGCAGCCAGCGCAGACTCTCTGAAGATTGTGCCTGTTGGCAAGCCCGGCGGCAAGATTGACCTTCGCGCCAAAGACGTTCTCGACCTGAAGACCGGTGAGGTTACCACACTCGTTGAGTTCCGCGCAAGCATGGACGACTATCTGGATGGTCTGGAAAAGAAGCGTGTGGACAATTACAAGCACGACATGAAGGAGCTTGGCCGTGAGCAGCAGGGTCTTTGGGCAGACGTTGACTCTGTAGGTCATCAGGACGAGTTCAGCACCGCACAGTGGATCGGCCTTCGCATGGGTGACCTGTTCGACGCAAGCAACAAGATGGCAGGAAACTGGGGTAACTAATTAAAGCAAAAGACCTTGGACAACATAACATCCAAACCAAATAAAAGTTTGTCCATCCGTATTTCCTCGGATGGACTTTCTTTTTGTGTATATGCTCCTACTGAAAGCGAGCCCTACACCTATCGACAGATGAAGCCCCGCCCGGTTGTGTCGCTGGCCGCCAACCTCAAGGAGGCTCTGATGACAGAACCTCTGCTTCAAGAGCGCTACCAGCGGGTGAACGTGCTTGTGACCACCCCGTCATTCACGACTGTACCGGCAGTGGAATTCAAGAAAGAAAATATCAGCGAGCTTTACAACTTCGCCTTTCCCGGTCACGAAAACGACCACGTGTCCTACAATGTCCTCAGGCGCAGCGGTATCGCTATTATCTTCGGACTTGACCGCAACATATACAAGCTCATCCTTGATGACTTTCCCCGTGCCCGCTTCTATGCCTCCGCCTCAACATTAGTGGAGTTTTTCAGCGACAAGAGCACAGGCACGGGCATCAAAAAGATGTATGTCTATATCCACGAGAAACAGATGACTGTCTATTGTTTCCATGAAGGCCGTATGGTCTTTGTCAACGACTATCATGTGAACGGAGTGAACGACTGTCAATATTTCATCATGAACCTGTGGAAGCAGTTTGGCTATGATCAGCTGGCTGACGGAATAGAGATTGTCGCTGACGGCGACATGAGCCGCTTATTGGCAGACAAGATACAGTATTTCATAAAAGACACAGTCTTGACCGACCGTGACGAGGATTTCCGCCAGACCATCACTCACGGCAACAAGGTCATCCCTTACGACCTCCAGACGCTTCTTATCTGCGGATTCTGATTTATCTCCAGGGAATAAGGGAATAAGGGATTTTTAGCACAATATATTGATATAGAGCAACAAGGATTTAAGGATTAACAGGAGTTTACAAATGAGGATTGTAAGCGGAAAATATAAGGGAAAGCGATTTGATGTCCCCCACTCTTTCAAGGCCCGTCCGACAACAGACTTTGCGAAAGAGGGGTTGTTCAATATATTGGTAAACAACTATGTGGATTTCGATGCGAACCCACGTGCTCTGGATTTGTTCTGCGGCACAGGCTCTATCAGTCTGGAGCTGGTATCCAGAGGTTGCCGCGAAGTGATCGGAGTGGAGAAAGACTTCCGCCACTGGCAGTTTCTCGCTCAAACTGCCAAAGTTTTAGGCGACCGTGCCTGGAAGCCTCTCCATGCTGACGTGTTCAAATTTATCACCCGTAGCCAGGAACCCTATGACATTATCTTTGCCGACCCTCCATACATGCTCCCTAACATAGAGGAAATCCCAGACTTGGTGCTCGGCAACAATCTCCTGGCCAAAGACGGGATATTTATTCTTGAACACGGCAAGAGCAACACCTTCACCTCTCATCCACGCTTTGTGTCACACCGTAATTACGGCAGCGTGAATTTCACGTTTTTCCAGTAGCATTGATATAGTGGAGAACATCGCGCGTTGCGCTGGATTGAAAGATTAGAGGGATTTCCCTTGATACAACTACAAAGGTGATCAAAAAGGCTGATACCGCAATGTTATGGAACCCCTTCAGGGTTCACGAAGAACAAGAGACTCCATACCCCGGGTGATAAAACTTCGCTTCGCTTGTTTTATTACCCGGGGTTACTATTATTTAACCCCTTCGGGGTTTGATGCTCAATTGCTTTGAAAAAAGAATTATATTTGAAATGTTATAACTCAACAATATTTCAGGACTACTTCCATGACTTTGCGTCCGATTTCGTCAGCCTCGGCTTCTGTTGAGGCCTCTGAATAGACACGGATGATAGGCTCGGTGTTTGACTTGCGCAGGTGTACCCATTTGTCAGGGAAATCGATCTTCACTCCGTCGATATCATTCACCTCCACTCCCGGCTCGGCCGCATACATATCCTTGACTTTAAGAAGAATAGCGTCAACGTCGGTAGTAGGCTCGAGGTCAATTCGGTTTTTAGCAATAAAATAATTGGGGTATGAAGCACGCAACTCGCTAACCTTCTTGCCTTCATGTGCGAGATGGCTGAGGAAAAGTGCGATTCCCACAAGGGCGTCACGTCCATAGTGTGCTGCAGGGTATATAACTCCTCCGTTGCCCTCACCTCCGATCACGGCACCAGTCTGCTTCATTTTAGTCACAACATTCACCTCTCCGACGGCAGCAGCGTTATAATCTTTGCCATAGCCTCTGGTGACATCCCTCAACGCCCGTGTTGAGCTGAGGTTGCTGACTGTATTTCCAGGAGTATGTTTGAGAATATAGTCTGCGACAGTGACCAAGGTATATTCTTCTCCATACATTTTTCCATCCTCCTGAATAAAAGCCAGACGATCGACATCGGGATCCACCACAAACGCCACGTCGTGTTCTCCTTTAGCCATAAGGCTCATTATGTCGGACAGATTTTTCTCCAGCGGTTCGGGATTATGCTGGAAGTCGCCTGTCGGCTCGTCATAAAGCGGTGTGATTTTCTCCACGCCAAGCTGTTTTAGCAATTGAGGAAGAATGATTCCACCTACAGAGTTGATAGAGTCAAACGCCACCTTGAATCCGGCCTTCTTGATTGCAGGTACATCCACGAGGTCAAGTGCGAGCACCATGTCTATGTGCTTCTGATTATATGAGTTGTCCTCGAAATATTTTCCGAGACCGTCAACTTCGGGATATTCAAAATCCTCTGCCTCAGCAATCCGCAAGACCTCATTTCCCTCTTCCGCATTCAAAAACTCTCCATCCTGGTTAAGAAGTTTCAGCGCGTTCCAATGGCGTGGATTATGAGATGCCGTTATTATGATACCTCCGCATGCCTTCTCCATCGTGACCGCAATCTCAGTCGTAGGTGTCGTGGCAAGTCCGATGTTGATCACATCGAATCCCATTCCCATAAGAGTTCCGCACACTACATTTTTCACCATCTCTCCAGAGATACGCGCGTCTCTTCCCACAACAATTTTATTTGTGTCGATCTTAGTCGTGCGACGTATGAGCGTTGCATAAGCCGAGGTAAACTTTACAATATCAAGTGGGTTAAGGCCTTCACCCGTGCGGCCACCTATTGTGCCACGAATACCAGAAATAGATTTGATTAAACTCATTTATATATACAATTTTCTATTTACAATTTTCTATTTACCTAATTCGTAATAAATCTCATAATAGTAAGGAAGGACATAGTTTGAAGCGTTGGTCGTTCCTGACGAATGAGGCACGATCAGTCTCACATGCGCCTGTCTTCCCGCATATCGTGTCAACCGAATATAATCCAGAGGTTTGAGCCATCCTTTTGGCACGTTACTTCCGTACTTGCTTTTCATATAGCCCTCAGTAAATGATGCGGCGTAGCTACGTCCCTGATGCTTATATGTGCATTGCATCTTATCGACAATCGCAGAAGAGAAGAAGTTACTTGACACTGTATCAGAATTCTCTATATCGTATTCCATGAATCTGCAAAGAATCACCTTGGAGATTGTGCTGTCAGCCTGCTCTTTAGCCATCTCTATCATGGTCTGTCCCTCTCCTTTACGCACAATCTGCATATAAACGCCGTCCTCGTTGAACAAAACGAACTCGTTGCTTGACACGTCTGTCAAAGAGTCTTGTGCATAAAAAGTAGATTCGCTTATAACCTTAATAGGTCCGACAAGCTCGTTATCCTTAACAAATTTGTTTACGGCTCTTTTCTCCTTCTTCTTCATCTCCGCGTATGTCTCTCCATCATGACAAGAGACGAATATTGTTTGCAACATCATCAAACAAAGCATTGCAGACAACAGAAAAACTTTCTTGTTCATTTCTATTAACTCTAAAATATTTACAAAAACATGGCAAAGTTATGCAAAATAATTGACATTTATGGTATTAAAAGCCAAAAAAGATGTTAAAGAGGCAGGCATGTTTGAAAAATGACGGGTAATTCCATGGATTTTGCAATCTGAGAACAGAACTCCCCTAAAGATTTGTAACATTGGAATAAAGAAATGTTAATAGAAAATCATAGGTTTTAAGAAAAAAATGCTTAATTTTGCAGAATAATATCTATCACGATTAGGTTAACCACAAATATAATGTTTATGAACAAACAAAACATACTATTTGCCACTCTTTATATTGCCGCTTTCCTCACATCACACAATATATTTGCGAGTAAGCAACAAATTGACGACCAGTCAGAATTTGTGAGTGTCCGCAACGGCCTTTTCTATAAAGGCGGCTCACCATTAGGGAAGTATGTCGGAGCCAACTTCTGGTATGGCTCAATCTTGGCCAGCGAGGGACAGGGCGGCGACCGTTCACGCCTTCTGAAAGAACTTGATTTTCTCTGCTCAATAGGTGTAAAGAATCTACGTGTCATGGTCGGCTCAGACGGAAGTCCTTTAAGCAAGAGACATACCCCCAAGCCAAACCTTGTCTATCCCACCCTTCAGACCTCTCCAGGCGTATATAACGACACCATCCTTGCCGGCCTTGATTATCTGATGATGGAGATGGGTCGCAGAGGAATGACAGCCGTTCTATATCTGAACAACTCATGGGAGTGGAGCGGAGGTTACGGTCAGTATTTAGAATGGGCCGGTGCAGGAAAGACTCCTCGTTCGAACATCGACGGCTACGAGGCCTACGTGAATCATGTTGCCCAGTTCTCCTCAAACCGTAAGGCCCAGAAGTTGTTTTTCGACCATGTGAGATATATAGTAAACCGCACTAACCGCTATACCGGTGTCGCATACAAAGACGACCCGACGCTGATGGCCTGGCAGATATGCAACGAGCCCCGTGCATTCGCCGCTGTCAACACCAAAGAACAGAGACGCCAAAAAATCGCGTTTGCCACATGGTTATCCCGCGCATCACGGTTAATCAAGCGCATTGACCGTAACCACCTTGTAACGACCGGCAGCGAAGGCCTTTATGGGTGCGATAATGACATGGACTTGTTCACAGAAATCCACTCAGACAAGAACATAGACTATATTTGCATCCACATATGGCCATACAACTGGGGATGGGTGACAGAGGAGCAGCTGAGACGTGAGGGTGCTGACATAGATATAAGTACAGCAATCAAGAAAACCGGTGAATATATTGACGAGGCATTAGGAGTGGCGTCACGTTTGAACAAACCAGTTGTTATTGAGGAGTTTGGATTTCCACGCGACTCTTTCTCATCGTCAACAAGCTCCACTACCAATGGACGTGACAAATACTATTCATACATTCTCGGTCTTGTCAGGAATCCGTCTTTCCCTCTGCTTGCAGGTTGTAACTTTTGGGGATGGGGTGGATTTGCCCAGCCTCCGCATGAGCAGTGGCAACCTTATGACCCGTTCACTGGTGACCCCTCTCAGGAGGCTCAAGGTCTGAACTCAGTGTTTGCAGGAGACACGAGCACCATTGAGATAATAAAAGGGGGAAAATAACACTTGCGTATTATTCACCAAACAATAGCACAAAGAAAAAAACAAACAATAGCACAAAGAATAATTTAGATTATATAAAATGGTAAAGAAACATTTTCTATTGACGATCTGCCTCGCCACATTTTTATCTGTGAGCGGCAAGGTTGAGTTGCCCGCAGTGATAGGCGACAACATGGTATTGCAACAAGACACAAAGGTGAATCTATGGGGCAAGGCTGCCGTAGGCAGTACTGTCGAAGCAACAGTAAGCTGGGATTCGAGCGCCCGTTACAGTGCAAAGACAGGAAATGACGGGATGTGGCTGCTTCAGGTCTCCACCCCCAAGGCAAGCTACACCCCCCAAAGCATCACCATCAGCGATGGCGAGAGAACTGTCCTTAACAACATTTTGATTGGGGAAGTCTGGTTCACGGCAGGCCAGTCGAACATGGAAATGCCCCTGAACGGGTTCAGGAACTGTCCTATAGACGGCTCCAACGAAGAGATCGCCACCTCCGGCGAGTGGTCGGGCCGCATCCGCATGGCCACCGTCCCTCATGCCGGCAACAGGGAAGTTCAGGAATGGGTAGGCGGAAAATGGGAGGTACCTTCGAGCGAGACCGCCCCTGACATGAGCGCCACCTCATGGTATTTCGCCAAGATGCTCACCCGGAGTTTGGACGTGCCTGTCGGCATCATCTGCTGCGCATGGGGTGGTTCCCGTGTTGAGGGGTGGATTCCCAGAGAGAAACTCCTGAGTTATTCAGACGTAAACCTTGAAGAGGAGCTGACCAAAAGCTGGAACGGTCATGGATGGCATTACCACTCACCGCTCGTCATGTACAACGGCATGCTCCATCCCCTCCGCCACTACACAATCAAAGGGTTTCTGTGGTACCAAGGCGAGTCGAACTGCGGTAAAGAGAAAGACTATGCCGACCGTCTGAACTCCATGGTTGAGATATGGCGTAAAGAATTCAGCGAAGACCAAGCCAACCCATTGAACGACGCCCTGCCCTTCTTCCTGACGGAGATTGCCCCGTGGGGCGGCTATGGTGGAGTTGACGGCGAAAGCGGCGCGCTGCTCCGCGAGGCCCAGCACGACGCAGGCGAGCGTGTGATAAAGAACAGCGGATGCATCACGATAAACGACCTTGTAAAGCCCTGGGAAGTAAACCAGATACATCCTGCCGCCAAGGAAGAAGTAGGCAACCGCTTTGCCTATATGGCTTTAAACCGCACTTACGGTATGAAGCACATTGCCTGTGACAGTCCCGAGTACGACCACCACGTGACTGACGGGTCAACTCTGGAAGTATTCTTCAAATATGCCGACGAAGGAATCAGTCCGTGGGATGATGTCCGTGGTTTTGAGATTGCCGGTGACGACAAGAACTTCAAGCCAGCAACCGCAAAGTTCAACGAAAGACATAAATCCTACATATTGAGTTCTCCAGATGTTCCTGAGCCCAAGCATGTAAGATACTGCTTCAGGAACTTCAAGACAGGCAACGTGATTAACCACAGAGGTCTGCCCCTGGCGCCATTCCGCAGCGACAGGTAAGGATAAAGGAGGTTCAACACTGTTTTCCTTTTCACTGGGAGCGCTTGAATGAAGACCTCTGTTACGAGGGTTTTTTCGGTAAAATGGGCGCACCTGCAAGATTTTGTGTCACCAAATAAAACAAAAACACGCTATCGCCAAAAAC
>JAZUMZ010000337.1:0-18193 GCA_045603885.1 Bacteroidaceae bacterium
AAAAAGAGGTTGCCGCACGGTGCGGCAAGCTCTCATTTTTTAATATTCTAAAAAACCGAATTATTATTTCAGCTTTTTATAAGCGTATTTCGCAACGTCGCCGAGCTCTTCCTCGATGCGGATAAGCTGGTTATACTTAGCCATGCGGTCTGTACGTGACATTGAACCAGTCTTGATCTGACCAGAGTTTGTAGCCACTGCGATGTCAGCGATAGTAGCGTCCTCAGTCTCGCCAGAGCGGTGTGAGGTTACAGAAGTATAGCCATGACGGTGAGCCATCTCTATAGCCTCGAGAGTCTCAGTCAGAGAGCCAATCTGGTTAACTTTGATGAGGATAGAGTTAGCCGCACCCATCTCAATACCCTTCTGGAGGAACTTGGTGTTAGTTACGAAGAGGTCGTCACCTACAAGCTGGCAGCGATCGCCAATCTTAGCAGTAAGCTTCACCCAGTTGTCCCAGTCGTTCTCGTCAAGACCATCCTCAATAGAGTCGATAGGATAGTCGGTAATGAGCTTCTCCAGGTAAGCGATCTGCTCGTCGGCGCTGAGCTTCTTGCCGTTAGGATCCTTCTTCTTTCCGTTCTTCAACTGGCTGTAGTCATACCACCAGTTGCCATTCTCATCCTGTACTGCAAACTCAGAAGCCGCACAGTCCATTGCGATCTTCACGTCCTTACCAGGCTCATATCCAGCAGCCTTGATTGCGTCACAGATAATCTGGAGAGCATCCTCGATTCCATCGAGAGCCGGTGCGAAACCGCCTTCATCTCCCACTGCGGTAGAGAGTCCGCGACCCTTAAGCAGCTTTGCAAGGTTGTGGAACACCTCAGCACCCATGCGGATTGACTCCTTGATGTTGGGAGCGCTAACAGGACGAATCATAAATTCCTGGAATGCGATAGGCGCATCAGAGTGAGCACCACCGTTGATGATGTTCATCATCGGAACCGGGAGAGTGTAGGTGTTTGTACCTCCGATGTAGCGATAGAGTGGCATGCCGAGAGCGTTGGCAGCAGCCTTGGCTGTAGCGAGAGACACGCCGAGGATTGCATTTGCTCCAAGCTTGCTCTTTGTGGGAGTTCCGTCAAGAGCGAGCATCTTGTAGTCAATAGCACGCTGGTTGAAAGCGCAATCTCCCTTAAGAGCCGGTGCGATGATTTTGTTCACATTCTCAACAGCCTTGAGGACACCCTTTCCAAGATAGCGTCCCTTGTCGCCGTCACGAAGCTCCAAAGCCTCGTTCTCACCAGTAGATGCACCCGACGGCACGGCAGCGCGTCCAAGAACACCATTCTCCAGAACAACATCAACCTCAACGGTTGGATTTCCACGTGAGTCAAGAATCTCACGAGCAACAATTTTCTCAATTTTCATAATTCAAATAGCTATTTTTAATAAAGATGAATAATAGTCAGCATTTTCTGCTTTATACGGGAATCACCAATCCCAATCCACAAAGTTACTAATTTTATTTCAATTAACCGAAAAAAAATTGAAATTATATCTAAAAATGTTATTCTCCTCACATTTCAGATACTCAGTATCAAACATTCCGTCAACCAAGAATAGCAGAAATCGACAAAAAAAAGGACTCTTCTCACGAAGAATCCTTCCAAAAAATTAAGAGTTACAAACCTTTTTAATACAGACGTGTCATGTGCCTCACGGCACATAGAGTTGACACTAAATGATGAATGGTCACACAAACCCAATAGGATTTATGTTTCCAGCAGCAAATTTACCATTTATTTACTGAACTTCCAAATGTCGTTCAAATTTTTGATAGAAAAACATGCAACATTAAGTTTTTTTCACTAATTTTGCGTATAAATAATGTTCAACAACCTAACACATACTTATTTAAATGATGAGAAGAAAACTATTGATTTGCTCCGCCGCTTTTCTTATGGTCGCATCTGTGTTTGCCCAAAAGACCTACAAGACACGCGGAAACATCCAAAAAGGAAAGTATTACCTATATTGCCACATGAACGGAGGGGTGGCATGGACAGCCTTCGCAGTAAGCACTGACGGTTTCCATTTTGAGGACATAATGGATGGAGACTCCATCTTCAGCGACCACACTGTGGCACAAATAGAGGGACGTACGCGTGACGCCTACATTTGCCGGAGCCATGACGGCAAGGGCTACCTGATGGTCACAACCGACATGGATGCCACTAACCGCAGCCGCGACAGGCTGGGAAAAGCCGAGACGTGGGACAACTACGGCATCAACCTGCTTAAAAGCGACGACCTTGTGAACTGGACAGCAGTCACCTTCGACTACCGTAAAGGCACGAGCATATTTATGAATCCCGCCTCCGAGAGCGTTTATAAGAACTGGTCAACCATCAACCGAGTATGGGCGCCTCAAATCATATGGGATGACAGCTTTGTATGGCCCGATGGCAAAAAGGGAGGATACATGATATACTATTCAATGTGGAACCGCAGCGAGGAAGCCTACGACCGCATGTATTACAGCCACGCCAGCGACGATTTCACCCGCATCACTCAGCCCCGACTTCTGTTCGACTGGGGTTATGCGACCATCGACTGCGACATCAACTGGGTTGCTGCCGACCAGCAGTGGCATCTTATGATTAAGAAAGAGGGCGGAAAGCCCGGATTATTCACGGCCACAAGCAAGAACCTGACATACGGCTGGAGCGTGCCTGTTGAAGAAGACTATGTGAACTTCGAAGGCAACAAAAAATGCGAGGGAGTGTCAGCTTTCCAACTGAATGGTGACA
Organism: Bacteroidaceae bacterium; assembly: GCA_045603885.1. GTDB lineage: Bacteria > Bacteroidota > Bacteroidia > Bacteroidales > Bacteroidaceae > UBA3839. The sequence continues at coordinate 2,757 of JAZUMZ010000337.1, forward strand.
AAACATGGAGAATCGCATATATCGAATATTCTTCCAATCCCAAGAACTACCGCATATGCGAGGCAGACGAGTACATGCGTAATTTCCGCAACCCCAGAAACATAGAAGGTGTGGCCCGTCCTCAGCACGGCAGCTTCATGAGGATTACAAAGAAAGAGTACAAGCGATTGAAATCACTTGGCAAAAAATAATCTCTTATAAATTGAGTTTTTTACATTATGGTTAGAAAAAAAGACGTTTTTGTTTGGATATAACGGAAAAAAGACGTAATTTTGCAACGTTATTAAAGGTAAGAAGAAGGGTTCCGATGCCATAGCGCATCGGGATTCTTTTATTTTCTGCAATTTTTGTTGAACTATAATCGATAGCTAAACTAACACAAACACAGAACAATGGCTTACATGTCACAAGAGGGCTACGACAAACTACGTGCCCAGATTAAGGAATTAGAGGAAGTGGAGCGCCCTGAGGTGATTCGACAGATACAAGAAGCACGCGAGAAGGGTGACCTCTCAGAGAACGCAGAGTATGATGCGGCAAAGGAAGCCCAAGGTAAGTTGGAAACTAAAATCGCAGAGCTGAAGGCAGCTTTGGCAGACGCCAAGATACTCGACACCACAAAAGTACAGACCGACACAATTCAGATACTCTCCAAGGTCACTCTGAAAAACGTGAAGACAGGTATGGAGATGAAGTATCAGATTGTGAGTGAGAGCGAGGCAAACCTCCGTGAGGGTAAAATCTCCGTCGGCACCCCAATAGCAAAGGGACTGCTTGGAAAGAAAGTAGGCGACATAGCCCAAATTACAATTCCACAGGGAATTATAGAGCTCGAAGTATTAGAAATTTCAATTTAATATAGGTATGTCAATATTTTCAAAGATAGCTTCAGGAGAGATTCCGAGCTACAAATGCGGTGAGGACGGAGATTTTTATGCTTTTCTTGACATCAACCCGCTTGTGAAGGGACACGTGCTGTGCATACCCCGTCGCGAGGTGGACTATATTTTCGATATGGACGACGACGAGCTTGGCCGTTTCCAGATTTTCGCCAAGAAGGTCGCCACAGCCCTTAAGGCTGCGTTCCCTTGTGTGAAAGTCGGGCAGGCAGTCCTTGGTCTTGAGGTGCCACACGCCCACATCCATCTCATTCCCATGCAGAGTGAGAAAGATATGCTGTTCAGCAATCCTAAGTTAAAGCTGAGCGAAGAGGAATTTAAAGAGATAGCAGAAAAAATCTTTGCTGAGTTCCAGAAATTATAGAAATAATGGAAAAACTCACCGTAATTAAAGTAGGTGGTAAGATAGTAGAAGACGCTCAGAGCCTTTCCAGCCTTCTGAGCGCCTTTTCAACTATAGAGGGTCACAAGGTGTTGGTTCACGGTGGTGGGCGCTCAGCCACCAAGACAGCCTCATTGCTTGGAATCGACACCGTGATGGTTGGTGGCCGACGCGTCACCGACGAGGCCATGCTGGACGTAGTTACAATGGTATATGGCGGGTTGGTCAACAAACGTATTGTCGCAAAGCTGCAAGCGTTAGGAATCAACGCACTGGGATTGACAGGCGCCGATATGAACGTGATGCACAGCATAAGGCGCAAACCTGTGATGGTGAGTGCGTCAGTAGCAGGCACAGACCAAGACCAGCTTATAGACTACGGATTTGTTGGCGACGTGGACCGATGCGACGGTAAGATGCTCTCCACACTGATTGCCGAGGGCGTAGTGCCCGTGATGGCTCCGCTTACCCACGACGGAAATGGCAATCTGCTCAACACCAACGCCGACACCATCGCCGGAGAGACAGCCAAAGCCCTGGCTCCCTATTTTGATGTCACTCTGGTATATTGTTTTGAGAAAGCCGGAGTACTGCTCGACGAGAATGACGACACAAGCGTGATTCCAAACATAGACAGGGCATCGTTTGAAAGATTCGTGGAGCAAGGAGTTATATCAGGAGGTATGATTCCCAAGATTCAGAACTCACTGTCCGCATGCCGGGCGGGGGTCAAGGAAGTGGTGATTACCAACGCCTCCGGCATCGGTCTTCCAGGCGGCACTGTCATTACCATTTAAAGTACGACAGCACATTAGTTTCTTTTCGTTCTTATATGTTCGTTTTTTGCCGATTTGCATAAAAAAGGAGCCAACCGTTTGTGGCTGGCTCCCGAGAGATTATTTGCAATTATTTAATTTCAAAATCTGTTTCATGGTTCCCCCCATGGTGACTTGGTTGCCTTTAGTTTGAACCACCCCTCGTGTCCATCGGAAGTCTTAAGATGAGCCAAAGCACATACGGTACCATCGTCGTTGGCCTTTACCATAAACTTGGCTTCGGTAAGGTTGCCATCTGAAAACTCAATCATGTTGCCTTCTGTTTGGAACCCGGCTGACGGGTCAACGAATGTACCAAGATTGATAGAGATTGTCTCGTTGCCGCTTGCCTTCTCTGCCAAGTAGTCAATTTCCTTGCCAACCATCTCATCAGTCACATTGAATATTCCTCCCCAGCCTACAGTAGCGTATTCTGGATGTTCCTTACAGAAGTCTATATTATAGCCGGAGCCAATCGAGCCCACACTCCAGTATGCATAGTCTTCCTCACCCAGCAGGTCGTATTCTTTCTCGTCAACCACATACACATTGTCTTTCAACTTGTCGGCTTTCTTAAGACCCTCATCTACGATATCACCACCTTCGCCACCTTCTTCTTTGATTTTGATGGTCGCGGAGCAAATCTTGCTCCATGCGTCAGGATCCGCACCTGCAGTCGTAGCCGTGACATTACCCTCGGTAGCGTCTTCCTCTGGTGTGAAGGTGACTGCTACAACACCATCTTGAGCTGTTACGGCGGATGTTGGCGCGACAGTGCCTCCTGTGGCCTCAAACTGAACGGTTTGTCCGCCATAGCCTGACCACTCTCCTGTCTTAGACGTATATCTCTCCAGCTTATAGGTGATGGCAGCCGTAGCACCCTTCTCTATCTCCTGTGAAGCAGGCGTGGCTGTCAGGCGATAGTCAATGGCGACAGCCTTCCAGTCATCAGCTTTGACCGCATCCTCACCATCGCCTTCTCCCTCTTCAGCCTCGGCGCCAAGCACAACCTCCGCCTTCACGGTGCCACCTTGTTTATCCGTCAGGGTGAAGAAAGCGCTTACGTTTCCGTCTTTGTCTGTGTAGCCGTACTCATCTTCAAGCTCACCTCCTTCAGCCTCAAAATGTACCAGCACACCAGGAGCGTTATAGGTTGTGCCAGTAAGGTTAATCTTGTTCGTCACATGATACTTCACCTCTCGCTTACCGTTAATCAGCACTTCCTCCTCAGGATCGTTGAGCAGCTCAATCTCATCGGGAAGACTGACGAGTGGCAAGTCGAACACGTTGATAGGGTCAATCTCGCCGAGGTCCTTCTTGAAGAAGAAGAGGTCAAGGCAGAGACCCAGTCCGAGGTCAACACCAGTGCTGACACCTGCGTTCCAGGCCACATACTTATTATCTACCAGGCGCCCGTCGGCCTCCGCCTTAATATAAGGTTGTGGGCTGATAGTAGGACAGAGCACTTTGTATATACCTATTTCTATTTGAGGATAAACCGTGGCACGAGCCTCCGCATGTGCCTTGATATCTACATCAGGGCCCACCAACTCAATATTCTTCTCACACTCAGCAATCTTCGAGAGTCCCTTTTCCGCATCCCATTCCACACCGTAGGTTACGGTATTTGACGCTGTGATGCCAGATGTGATGCTGGCCTCACCCGACGCGCCCAGACTAACCTCAGCCATCAGGTCAGCACCTACAGTGATATAGACAGGAACCGCACCGACAGTGAAGGTGTACTTGGCTTTGAAGACATCCTCCTTGAGTGTCCATTCCTTTTTCCATTCCACTTCGCTTGCAACGAGATACTTCATCACCATCTCCATGTTGAAGCCTCCCTCAAGGGCAATCCTCAAGTTCTGGAGGTCACCCATGCGCACTTTCTCGAATGGTATGTCTCCAAAGTCGAACGCAAAGATTCCCTTCAGACCGATGCTAAAGTTGAGTTTGTCCCACGAGAGCGACTGCAAGCCACTCTCCCATAGCACCTCACCGTCTTTGTTGTATTCCCAGCTGATGAACTCATTCTCAAAACCAACCGGAGCCTTACGGCTGTGAGCGGCCGCCTTGTCCACATTATAGACTTCCACATACTCGTCGCCTGTAAATATCTCCACCTTCGTAGGCAGATAGACTGGTGCGTCGCTATATACCGACGGTTCGCGCCGTGCTGCAGCCTGAGCTCCAGCCTCTGTGGCGAGTGTGAACCTCTGATTCTTGAACAGATTGCCCATCAATCCCTGACGGGTGGCAAGGGTGACGGCTGAGCTTCCCTCCTCCTGTTGAACTTGGTCAATCAGACGGATTACATATGAGTCATCCTTTGGAATCAACACCACATCGTAGTCACCCATCACCGGGACATCACCCGTAAATGTCAGTTTTGCCTCGCCACTCTCCTCGTTAAAACTATTGAGAGTTGTAGTTGACCAATCTATGTCAATGTATCGGGAGTCGCTCTTGCCGTATTGTACCACCACCAGCGTGTCGGCCATCTTCTGGTCGTTGCTCTGGAAATAGAGGAAGGCCGTGCGCTGTGCGACAGATGGGTTCATCGAAGCCGAGAAGAGGAGCGAGTCGGTGTCCTCGACATTGCTCTCGAACTTCAGCCAGCTATCGCTTATGGTATAGCCATAGCCAACGTTGGCACGCAACTGGAAGGTAAAATCCTGTCCATCTGCATCCACGAATACCGTATCGGGATGGGAGAACAGAAAGTCGGGGTCGCCTGCAAGCGTCTGTACCTCTTCGAATGTGTACTGAGTGACGTTTTGCGTCTTATCCTCATCACCTCCCTGTTCTGGGTCTTCTTCGCCAGTGTTGCTGGTCTCAGCAGTGTCATAGACAGTGAATCCCGGAGGCGTCTGCTGGAACGTCACACTGTCAAGCTTGCTCACATCATAGGAAATGCGGTTGCCTTGCTTGTCAACCACAATGAATGTCTGTGCTGTAGCCACCATGCTGAGCATCAGCAGCCACATGGATAATATCAGTTTTCTCATCGCTTCACCACTTTAGTCGTTACCGTGCCATCCTTAAGTATATACGTCCCTTTTGGGAGTTCGCTGAGAGAGTAGATTTTCTGTTTCACAATCCGTCCGCTAAGGTCATAGACCGCGCAACCATTTGTAATGTCGAGCATAGGAACACCCACATCCTTCACACCGGTAGTCACCGGATGCTCTATGTCCTCGAACGTGAATTTCTTCAGATTAGCCAGCGGCCACGAAAGTGTAGTGTTGCCGTTCTGGATGGAGACATTTCCGTCCTGATATGTGAATTCAGGCATCTGGTTGAACAAAATCTCCGTCTTCCCGCCATCGTTCAGCCACACGATAATCTTTGCATCGTCGGCTCTTGCGCTCAGTCCAACTATGGAGAGCAACAATGAAAGAATGATTTGTTTTGTTTTCATAAGCATTAAACTTTTAAGCTATTAACTATATAAAATCGAAACAATCCTGTGCGTAGCTATCCGGTGAATACCGGGCTTCGCACAATATTTCTATCCAATCTTTTGCTGACACTCGCCGCTGTCGGGAACTCGTTCAGAGAACAGCCGTAGAAGTCCTTCCTCGTAAGCGCGAAGGGCTTCCCTACCTTTATCGGTGATGCGGCAGATGGTGCGTGAGAATCGTCCCAGGGCCCCTGTCTTCGACACATTAATATAACCGGCTTCTTTAAGTGTTGTGATTTGTGTGCTCAGATTTCCTCGTGAGGAGTCAGTGATCTGGCACAGATACATAAAGTCGGCACTCTCCAACGAGTCGAGAGCGACAATGATTTTCAGTCTCAACTCGCTATGAAGCAGGGGATTTATTACTGGGAATTTGAAAGTACTCATATTATATTTTTACAAATTTTACGAAATATTATACTCCCTCACATAGCGGCGGAACAAGTGTCCGGGAATTATGAGGGAAATAATCACAACCAAAGCAGTGACAAACAGCTGCCACGGCCAGAGACCTTCTTGAAAAAACAGGGTGACGGCAGACAAAACAGAGGATATTATGCCGCAGATGGTTTTAGGACGGAAATGTAATATGACACCTGTGATAAAACAGCCCATTCCACAAAGCAATCCGAGCAAAGAAAAGAAACCTTTCTCAAACACGCCGGCAAACCCCATGGCGAAACCGAAAAAACAAGAGGCGAATCCAACAAATATCCACATCATCAGAATTATGTTCTCATTGAGTGTACGACGGCGAGTACGCTCATAATCCTTATTTAGGAAATAAATCATAAGCGGAGTACCTATTAGAGGTATGCCCATCCAAAGCCAGGCACACCAGTCCTCGTTCCACAACAAAAGCACCGCAAACTCCAGGAGTAGCACAATAGCCGTAGGGTAACCCCAGGCAAGAAACAAGTTCTCTCCTGTCAACTCCTTGCGGCTCATCACTTCGCCACGCATACGAGTGATAATATCCAACTCATATTCTGTGTCCAGGCTCATGTAATTTGTTTGTTTTTTAAACGTTATGCAGCAAATATAATGTTTATTTTACAAACATTAATTATGCGAATATTAAATTTAAGGTTTATTAACAATTGGGTTGGTTTTTTCGTATGTAAACTGCGGCAAATTCGGAATTTTATTGTATTTTTGCAAAAATAATGGAACACTATGGAGAGATTTTTCAATACAGCGGGACCGCAGATTCTCGAAGACAATTACAGCATCGACCCTCTTAGCCGGTTTGACCTTGATGACATCATGACACTCATTCGCCAAAAACGCTATTTCGTGCTGCACGCACCGCGCCAAACGGGCAAAACCTCATGTATGCTGGCACTGCGTGACTATCTCAACAAATCTGGAGAATACATCGCCGTATATGCCAACGTTGAGGGTGGACAGGCGGCACGCAACAATGTGTCGAGCGTGATTGCCACAGTATGCGGCACCATAGCCCGAGAGACGGATATTATATTGAAAAGCAGTCTTGCAACGGATGTCAAATCAGCATTCAAAGAAGCAGATCCCAACGAAATGCTATCTGCATACCTCTCCAAGCTCTGTGAGACCCTGCCCCACCCACTTGTACTTATCATCGACGAGATAGACGCATTGGTTGGAGACTCGCTTGTCAGCGTGCTGCGTCAGATTAGAGCAGGATATGCCAACCGACCTACAGCATTCCCCCAGTCAGTCATTCTCTGCGGTGTGCGTGACGTGCGAGACTACCGAATCGTGACCTCCAACCAAGACATCATCACAGGCGGGTCGGCCTTCAACATCAAGACAAAATCTTTGCGGCTCGGCAATTTCTCACGTGAGGAAATCCATGAACTCTATATGCAGCACACCCAAGAGACGGGGCAAGTGTTCGACGAGGGGTGTTTCCCCTTAGTTTGGGAAGCTACAGAAGGACAACCCTGGCTGGTCAACGCACTCGCACTGGAGGTGACATGGAACATGCGCGAGAACCGCAACCGTTCAGTAAAGATTATCCCTGAGATGATAGACCGAGCTATTGAGAACATCATCTACCGTAGGGACACACATATCGACATCCTTATCGACAGACTGAGGGAACCGAGGGTGAGGAGGGTCATTGAGCCTATGCTCACCAACAGCGACAATGCAGATGACGGTATGATTCCGACCGATGACATCCAGTATGTGGAGGATCTTGGGTTGATTACGAGAGAGAGGGGAAAGGCAAGGCGTATCTCCAACAAGATTTACCGGGAGATTATACCGAGGGAGCTAACATGGAGCACACAGGACGGGCTTACCCAGAACCCCATGTGGTACCTCAACCCCGACAACAGCATCAACATGGAGAAGCTGATGCTCGACTTCCAGCAGTTCTTCCGTCAAAATGCCGACTCGTGGATTGGCAAGTTCGACTATGCGGAGGCCGGACCTCAGCTCCTGCTTCAGGCGTTCCTACAGCGCATAGTGAACGGCGGAGGGTATATCGACAGGGAGTACGGACTGGGCAGACGTCGCACCGACCTGCTCATACGGAAGCCGCTCACCGACGGCTACGGAGGACCGGTGCAGCGCATAGTTCTGGAGTTGAAAATCCGTCGCGGTGACATTGACAAGGTCATCAGCGAGGGCCTGGCTCAGACAGCGGACTACATGGATCTGTGCGGCTCAGTGGACGAGGGGCACCTGATAGTCTTCGACCGCACCAACGAGAAGACCTGGGACGAGCGCATCTGGCATAAGCCATACACGCAGTCAGGCCGCATGATTGTTGTATGGGGAATGTAGGAAAAGAGCTTCGTGAGCTGTTCTGAATTTTTCTCCCTTCATTCAAACTGAAGGGAGAGCTGGGTGTCGCCCAGGAGGTTGAAGGATTTGCGGTGGTATGGGGTCAGTCCGTGTTCTTCTATACCTTTGCGATGTTCTTTGGTTGGATATCCCGCGTTATGATCCCAGCCATAGAACGGGTATTCTTTGTGGAGTTCCATCATATAGTCATCACGGAAAGTCTTGGCAAGAATTGAGGCCGCAGCGATAGAAAGGAATTTCCCGTCTCCCTTTACCACTGTGGTGTGAGGGATTCCCGGATATGGATAGAAGCGGTTGCCGTCAACAATTATATGCTGTGGTTGAATCTTAAGTTTAGCCACAGCACGGTGCATAGCAGTGATACTCGCGCGCAAAATGTTCATATTGTCGATTTCCTCGGCTGTGACCACCCCCACAGCCCACGCCACGGCATCCCTGACGATTTCTTCCCTAAGCTCATAGCGCGCCTTTGCGCTCAACTGCTTGGAGTCGTTAAGGCGTGGGTTGTCATAATCCGGCGGAAGGATAACCGCCGAGGCATAAACGCTGCCGGCAAGGCACCCGCGCCCGGCCTCGTCACACCCGGCCTCTATAAGTCCAGGGGTCATAAAAGGCAGGAGTGGCTTCTTCAACTTCATTTGCGCTTGTTTTTTTCGCGTTCAGCGTTCTTGCCTTTCTTGTCTTTTTTCTTCTCAGGCTTCTGTTTGGTGATTTTCTCAGGCTTTTGCTTGAAGAGTGGTGTGGCCTTCACATCCCAGTCCTGACTTACCTCCCACTGGGCACGCAAGTTCAACACGCCTGGATAGAACCATGTCTCTTCAGGCTGTGTCTGGGATTCATACTCACCGGTTGTCCACTCTCCGTCGCCATTACGGTCATCTAACATTGAAAGATAGTATGAGCCTGGATCCACATAGAAGAAGTCCACTTTCCCCTTTTCCGCTTTTTGGCGCTTCACCTCTTTCCCGCTTTGGTTAAGCAGGGACACGACCGCATGGTCTCCTGCGTTTTTGAGATTTACGGACAGCTGGCTGAATTTGTCAAGTCCCTTCACCTTGATGGTCTTCTTTACGCCGGCTATGCGTGTGCCGTAAATATTAACAAAAGCCCCCGTATCTACCTGCAAGTAATAGGTGCTGTCGGGTTGCCATTCGGCATAGAGACGGTATTGCATCACCTTTCCAGGTATCCTGCGAAGCAGAAACGGCCTGTCATAATCCACAGAGTCGATTATCTGATAGAACCTCAGCTTATCCACAAAAGCGGTGTCGATCGGCTCCTTGAAGGTTATGTCGATATTCTGGTCGGGGCCTATGTTGGTATTTGAGAATCTCACATCAAGAAATGTCTCAGGCATAGGAGGCACATCTATCTCGTCGTCATCTATGCCCTTTTTCTTTTTGTCTTTTCCTTTACCCTCTTTACTCTTAACCTCCAGCCCGTCTTTGCCCGCAGCATCCAATGAATCTGTACCTGCCACCTCCGGTTGTGAGTCTTTGTCCTCAGACTTTCTGCGCCTGAGATTCTGCTTATATTCCTTTATATATTGTTTCCTATATTCCTCCCACTCGCTTTTTTTCCGTTTCTGCACCTTCTCATAGCTCACCTTTGACAGAACATTCATTGTGTCGGTCTTGCTGACCAGTTGGTTCAATGTATCGGTGTAGTTATAAGTCATAAGGAACGAGAGAGTGTCTTTATTATAAACCATCGAGTCCCTTACCCAGTAGGTTATGCTGTCAAGACGCTGGTTGGCGTCAACCACGAACGCACCCTCCTCGTTGAAGTTCAGTCCGCGTATTACGGGAAGCGCGGTGTCGGGCGCAGTGAAGAAGAGTGAGAACCTCTCCAACTGAGGGCGCTCGCTTTTCAGGAACGCCCGGTTTTGCCCTGCCTCGGTAAATGCCATGAGCACGATGTCGTCGGGATAGAAATGGGTGTATGGGGTCGAAACGATGGAATCATAATGAATGGAGTCATGCCATACTGTATCCATCCTTATGTCAGGTCTTGCGGAAGGAGTGATAATCTGGCGGTTGAATGCTATCATCTCCGCTTTCTGGCTGAACATAAAGTCCTGGTTCATATCTTTGACCGCAAACACCCTGTACCGCTCCTCCTCACTCAGTCCTTTGATTATGAAATGACCTGTCGCATCAGTCCTGGACACCCTCTCAAGCTCTCTTGTGGTGAAGAGACTATCGGGTATATCTGCGGAGTCGGCAGGAATGCGGTATAGTCCCACGAGCATTCCTTTGACCGGCTCAAGATTAGACGCGTCGAGCACATATCCAGACACTTGGAACGTGTCCACCGTCTCTCCAGTCGAGAAAGTGAAAGCATAGTCAGGCATCGGGTTACCCTCGTTGTTGTCCTGAATGGCGTCGGCAAAGTCAATTGTATAGGTCATTCCCGGTTTCAACGAATCCTTCAACTCGATAGTGATCCGTTTTCCCATCGCGTCGATTTCCGGCTGATTTATCTGGGGTGGTGATATAACCACTTTCTCCGTAGGGTTGTCGAGTTTTATGTTCTCATCAAACATCAGCACAATCTTACGGTGCCTGGCATTCACAGCACCATAGGCAGGAGATGTCCCCACAATCTTGGGCGCCTCCTCATCGTATGGCCCGCCGTCGGGATTTCCGATATTGGCGCAGGCAGTGAGCAGAGCCACAAAAACGACAAACAGATATTTCAGGCCGTGGTCTCTCATATTCGGGAAATCAGATTAATTACCCATGGAGGCATTCAGCTCCAGCAACTCCTCAATATACTCACGGCTATTGCTCAGTCGTGGAATCTTATGCTGTCCGCCCAGTTTTCCTTTGTTTTTCAGCCACTGGTCAAACAGTCCGGTTTCCGCCCGGATTATCTGCAGGGGTTGCAAAGTAATGTCTTTATAGCGTTTCGCCTCGTAGTCGGAATTTATGGCCTGTAGCGAGCGGTCGAGAATGGCGGCAAACTCGTTGACATCCTCGGGCATCTTTGAGAATTCCACAAGCCACTGATGCCGGCATTTGGCATTATCATCCATAAAAATCGGTGCAGCGGTATATTCCCTCACCTGTGCTCCAGTCGCAAGACAAGCTTGCTCAAGTCCCTTCTCGGCATTATCTACAATCAACTCCTCACCGAATGCGTTGATGAAATGCTTCGTGCGTCCGCTGATAAAGAACTTGTAAGGCCGGGTATTTGTAAACTGCACAGTATCTCCAATCACATATCTCCAAAGGCCGCATGATGTGCTTATCACCATGGCATAGTTCACGCCCGTCTTTACCTCCCAGAGAGGGATGGCCTTTGCGTCGCTCCGTCCGAACTCACTCATGGGTATAAACTCGTAAAACACACCATAATCCACCATCAGCGTCATTGACGGGTCGCTCAGGTCTGTCTGGATTCCGAAGAATCCCTCCGACGCGTTGTATGTCTCCATATAGCACATCTTCGGGTTGCGTATGATTTTCTTATACTGCTCACGATAGGGTGTAAACGCCACACCTCCGTGAAAGAACACCTCGAGGTTGGGCCATATATGGTCGAGCGTCTCTTCTCCTGAGATTTCAAGCATGCGTGTGAGCACAGACATCATCCACGACGGCACGCCACTGATATTCGTCACGTTCTTGTTCATGGCTATGCGCGCTATCTGGTCGCGCTTCTGCTCAAAGTCTGACAGCAAAGCCACACTCTTTTTGGGTATGCGCGTGAGATTCACAGCCTTCGGAACATTCTCAATAAGAATAGCGCTGAGGTCGCCTACGAGCGAACTCGGAGTGTTCAGGTTGGGTGCATGGCTTCCTCCGAGAATAAGGCTTTTACCCTTGAACATCTTGCTCTTGGGGTTTATGGCCAGATAGGAAGATATGCAGTCAGAACCGCCCTTATAATGGATTCCTTTCAGTCCCTCCCTGCTGACTGGTATAAATTTGCTCTTGTCGTTTGTCGTGCCTGAGGACTTGGCGAACCACTGCACCTTTCCAGCCCAAAGCACATCGGATTCCCCCTCCCTCATACGGTGGATATATCCTTTCAGCTCCTCGTATGAGTTGACACCCATACAGGCGGCAAAGTCTTCGTAGGTTTTTATATCTTCAAAGTGGTGCTCCCTTCCCCATTCTGTATCTTTCGCCTTGTCCACGAGATATGCCATGACCTCTTTCTGCATCTCCTCTGCTTGTTCGGCATATTTTGCGATGGTCTTCTGTCGTCTGGCAAAATAGAACTTATTTAAAAGTCGAGTAGGATTCATGTAATGTATATTAACTTTTGAATGACAAAGTTACTAAAAAACGAGTGAAGCACAAAAGAAAAATGTTTTTATTTTGTTTTTCCGAGTGCCTCAAACTTCGGCGAAGCCAAAGTTACTAAAATTTCATCTAAAAGCGATAAAAATCAATATAATAAACGTTAAGACAGCCATATTTCACGACTCTGTCTCACGTATTTTACGTTTGTCGATAATCTGTGCCGCGAAATTTTTGTTTCGTTTTATATGTCTGAACGCCTGTCGTGACGCATCCTGATGGCTTTCTTTCTTTGAGTATCCCTCTCCTGTCCCGCAATAAACATCCTCTATCGTAACCCTTGTGGTAAACACGATGGTGTTGTTATCATCAAGCACTTTTTCGTTTATAATCTCGTATTTCACCTCAAGCTGGTGTTTCTGACACCATTCTATCAATTTACTCTTGTAGTTCTCCTCTGTCTTCGCCACCTCCTCTATATTTACATGGCGCTTGAACACTACGTCGCGTATGAATGTCTCCGTCATTCTATAACCTTTGTCTAAATAAAGGGCGCCGACAAAAGCCTCGAAGGCATTGCCGTTCATATAGCTGTTATGTGCAGACGTTCTTCTGCCGGAAAAATCCACAAGCTGGTCAAGTCCAATAGTTACGGCAAGCTTGTTGAGCATGTCTCTCCTGACAAGCTTGCTCCTTAGAGTGGTAAGGAATCCTTCCTGGCGAGTGGGATACTTTTTGTAGAGGATGTCTGCCACCACGCATCCAAGCACAGCATCGCCCAAAAACTCCAGGCGCTCGTTGTTGATATGTGAGCCGCCTCTGTTGTTGAGGGACTTATGCCGCATGGCAGTCTTGTAAAGTTTTATATTCCCAGGATAGAAGCCAAGTATTTTCCTCAACTGCAAATAAGGCTCCTTATCCTTACGGAACAGGAGCCTTATATTGTCATATAGGTTTCGTTTGTTCATTATCTCAGAACTTCAGCTTAACCTTCATACTTCTTGAAAATAGCACATGCGTTGTGGCCACCAAATCCGAATGTGTTGCTCAGACCGGCTCTGATCTTGCGCTCTTGTGCCTTGTTGAATGTAAAGTTGAGGTTATAGTCAATCTCCTCGTCCTTGTCTTCAGGATCGTGGTTGATTGTAGGCGGAACGATATCGTTCTTAACGGCGAGAACCGTGATGATGCTCTCAACAGCGCCTGCCGCACCAAGAAGGTGACCGGTCATCGACTTTGTTGAGCTGATATTGAGTTTGAAAGCGCTCTCTCCGAACACCTCCTTGATTGCTTTTGCCTCAGAGATGTCACCAACATGTGTTGATGTTCCGTGAACATTGATATAGTCAATATCCTCGGGTTTGAGCTCCGCATCTTTCAGTGCGCGCTGCATAACGAGCTTGGCTCCCAATCCCTCAGGGTGTGAAGCGGTGATGTGATAAGCGTCTGCCGACATACCCACACCAGCAACCTCAGCATAGATCTTTGCTCCGCGAGCCTTTGCATGCTCCAGCTCCTCTAGGATAAGGATTCCAGCTCCCTCTCCCATCACGAATCCGTCACGGCTTGCGCTGAACGGACGGCTTGCCTTCTCAGGCTCCTCGTTGCGTGTTGACAGAGCTTTCATTGCGTTGAATCCGCCTACTCCAGATGCCCAAATAGCAGCCTCTGAACCACCTGTGATCATTGCGTTTGCCTTGCCCAGACGAACAAGTGCAAAAGCGTCTGCCAATGCGTTGGTCGATGATGCACATGCTGAAGTGGTTGTATAGTTAGGTCCATGGAATCCGTAGTCAATCGAAATCAGACCGGCAGCGATGTCAGCAATCATCTTTGGAATGAAGAACGGATTGAACTTAGGACCGAGTTGAGAGCCGTTGATCGCATAGTTGCCGGCTTCCTCCTCGAAAGTATGAATACCTCCGATGCCAACACCCAGCACCACTCCGATTTCGTTCTTATCTACGGTATCAAGATCCATACCAGAGTCTTCGATGGCCATCTTTGCGGCAGCAATGGCATACTGAGTGTAAATGTCCATCTTCCTTGCCTCTTTACGATCGATTCCGTATTCTGTAGGGTTGAATCCCTTCACCTCACAAGCAAACTGGGTCTTAAACTGTGAAGCGTCGAAATGGGTGATTGGAGCTGCTCCGCTCACACCTTTCTTCAGGTTCTCCCATGAATCCTCAACGTTGTTACCGAGCGGAGTGATGGCGCCTAATCCCGTAACTACAACTCTTTTTAATTCCATGTTATATTATTTTGTATAATGAATATTCAAAAAAATTATGAATTACAAATCATGAAACATGCCCAAGCATGCGCCATGACCGGTAATTCATAATTATGAGAATTAAATTATTTTGCGTTCTCCTCGATGTAAGAGATAGCCTGGCCTACAGTAGTAATCTGCTCTGCCTTGTCATCAGGGATGCTGATTCCGAACACCTTCTCGAACTCCATGATGAGCTCAACT
This sequence comes from Bacteroidaceae bacterium, assembly GCA_045603885.1. Taxonomy (GTDB): domain Bacteria; phylum Bacteroidota; class Bacteroidia; order Bacteroidales; family Bacteroidaceae; genus UBA3839. The sequence continues at coordinate 17,844 of JAZUMZ010000337.1, forward strand.
GTGTCAAGAGAGTCTGCACCAAGGTCACCTGTGAAGCTTGCTTCAGGCTTTACCTCTGCTTCGTCAACACCAAGCTTGTCGCTAATAATCTGCTTAACTTTTCCTTCAATTTCAGACATAATAAAAAATTTTTTGTTAAAGAATATATTTTTTAACTCTATTGATTCCGTAACATTTAATCAGGCAAAACCTATATAAAATCAGCCTGCCATATACTCAACAATAGATTCAGGCTGCAAAGGTAACAAATTTATCTGTAAATGTGCAAAAAAACTTAAACAAAATGTTCTTTTTTGCACAAAGTAGTCCCTTTGTGCATACATTTAACATTCAAAATATAGTATCAATCT
>JAZUMZ010000338.1:0-5740 GCA_045603885.1 Bacteroidaceae bacterium
TTCATCAACTCACACATGCTTGCTCCTGACTCATGCAAGCGGATGATTTCTTTCTTTTCTTCTAAACTGTGATGTCTATACATAATGAACCCCAGAAGTATTCTGTCTAACTTCTGGGGTTCACTTCATTTTGACACACCCTCACTGTGTGTTGACTCGCTTTACCCTGGGTACGCTGCACTGTGTTTGCGACCCAGGGTTAATAATATGTAACCTCTCCGAGGTTATAATGCACTAGGAAATGGAAAAGAAAAGCGGGCTTTTCTTGGCACACCTGCAAAATCCCGTGTTTCATTTTCACAAAAACACAAATAACACTTTTGTTGATATCAATCTTTTCAAGACAATCGCTTGGCATTGATGGTAACTGCCTGCAAACAAGTTTACGTCAGCCACCATCAACACCAAACGCCGCATTTCATGCTCTGATATCAACAAAAGCAAAAACAAAAAAAGGTCAAGCCATGAGACGCAATCTGATAGAATGTAAAGCTGTTGAAAGACTTGGAACAGAGCGTCGTCAGCAACTGTGGAACTATATGAGACAGGAAGATGGATGGTGGAAGATGAATGCAAAAGAACGGAGGAACTTATTCGTCCGTTATGCATCAACTTCTACATATCCAAACTATTCTGATGGAGCAGAAAATCGAAAAGGCCAATGATGAGAAATCCATTATCATTATAATATGGAACAATATCATTGCAAACGATGATGACACGCTTAAACGCATCATTCACGGCTTTGAGTGAAGCCTCCTCTTGCATCCTTTTCTCGTCTTCACTGATAGAAAAGGCCGACTGGACATAATAACGCTGATAGCCCTTATTGGCTACAAAGTCAATCTCCAGATTACGACGAATGTCTTTACCTTGGCCGTCTTTCTTCCAGGACTCAATCATTCCGACATCTACCCGAAAGCCTCTCTGACGCAACTCGTTATATATGACATTCTCCATGATGTGATTCTCTTCCTGTTGGCGGAAGTTGAGTATAGCTCCACGCAGCCCCATATCTGTGAAGTAGTATTTGGTCTCTGCTCCGATATACTTGCGCCCTTTCACGTTGTAACGCAAGGCTTCCTCTATTAGGAAAGCATCTTGCAAATGACCAATATACTCTTTTACGGTGTTGTGCGAGATATTCACATTTTCAACCGTCTTAAAGGTATTGCTGATACGCTTTGGGTTGGTGGACGCACCTATTCCTGATGCCAAGATTTGCACAAGCTGCCGCAGTCCCTCTTCATTGCGCAAATGGTGCCGTTCCACGACATCCCGCAGATAGGTCAATTCGTACAAGTTGCGCAGATATTCTATCTTTTTCTCCCTCCCTGCAGTCAGTAGTACTTGCGGAAGTCCACCAAAGGTAAAGTATTCGCGCCAGAGCTGTTGGCGGTCGCCCCCTATTGACTCATACAATTCTGCGAATGTCAGAGGCCACACCCGGATTTCGTCTCCACGCCCACGGAATTCAGTAACAACATCAGATGAAAGGAACTTGGAATTAGAACCAGACACAAATACATCAAGGACAGGGTTATGCATGAGGCTGAGTAGTACCTCAACGAAGTCATCAACCAATTGCACCTCATCCAGAATCACATAGTACCGCCCCCCATCTATATTTATTTTGCTGTCAACATAGTCAAGAAGCAAGTCAGGATCGCGATACTTCCGGCTTCGCCTATCGTCCAACGACAATTCAATAATATGGTCATCGGGTACCCCTTGCTCCTTCAAATGCTGGTGGAACAATACAAATAGCAGGAAAGACTTGCCACAGCGGCGTCCTCCCGTTACAATTTTCACCATGCCATTCCCTTTGCTCCCAATGAGAGCGTTGAGATACTTTTTGCGTTGGAATACCATTTTACGAACATTTTTTGTGGTTTGCCACAGATTTTGTCTGCAAAATTAGCATAAATAATTATAATAAGCAAGTAACTTAAAAAAAAACATCATATTCAACTATCGTAAGTTATATATAATTGACTCACACATACATATAACACTCTTTTACGTAATTTGTAATTGAAGAGTCCCGCAGAAATAAAGGAGCTCCTGCAAAAATATGTGTTTCATTTTCACAAAAACACAAATAACATTCAGCTTTCGGGAGCTATGATTGTGTCCAAGATTATCTTGTTGGCATTGTCAACAATTGTGGTCTCAAGAGATGCGAGATAGATTTGTGTGGTTGCCTCCGAGTCGTGCCCCATACCCTCGCTGATGACAGAGAGCGGTATATTCTTTGTCTTTGCCGTGCTTGCCCAGGAATGGCGTGCGACATACATAGTCAGCGGACGTGGCAGTCTCAGAATTTCTGATATGGTTTTTAGCCTGTTGTTGACAAGATGCATGGCGTTGACGTATTGCTTACGCTCATTACCATGATTCTTGATTATAGGAAGCAGATGCCCGGTCTCGTTGTCAGGATACTTTGCTATTATCTCTTCCATGCATTTCTCCCACTTGATGGCGAGTCTCTGTCCAGTCTTTCTCCGCCGATAAGTCAGCACCCCATTTTGAAGGTCGTTCTTTTTGAGGAAAGCCATATCGACAAACGACATGCCCCTGGTGTAGAAACTGAACAAAAACATGTCGCGTGCGAAGTCCAACGGTGGCTTCATCGACAAGTCCAGATTCTTCATTGCCTTGATGTCCTTGACTGGGATAGCCCTCTTAACGGTTTTGTCCACTCCCGTATATACATGCCGGAAAGGATGTCTCTGCGGTATCATCTCTTTCTCCACCGCCCGGTTGTGTACAGCACGCAGTATGCGCATGTAGAAGGAGATGGTGTTCATGCACAGCCCTTTAGATATAAGAAAAGCCTGATAACGCTGCACGAGCTCTGAGCTGATTCCTTCGAGCGGTATGTCCAGTTCGTTTCTGAAAGCCATAAAGCTGTTGAGGGTGGCATTGTATGTCTCAGCAGTCCTTGTTTTTCCTGTCATGTTCAGGTGTACGATGATGTCGTGCATAAAATTGAAAAAAGACGACAGCCTGGTGTGTTTGTGGAACAGGGCTATCACGTCGTCGGCTGAGAATTTACGCCGTTCCGTCTCCAGCAGGCGTACCACCTTCTCAAGTCGGGCTGCATCCCATTCCAGCTGCTCTTTGACGGCAAGCAGATGGTTCGTGCGGCTTCCGTTGACAATCACGGTCTCCGCATCAGCGTCCCATTCGTCTTCGTGGATTTTATATTCTGTGTTCAGCTGTCGCACGATGCGGTTGTGGATAATCTGAAAGTAGATGCTCCCCTCTTTGCCAGGAACTACCGATGGCCGGAACTTAATCTTTATAGATGTCATGTGTGAACGTATTTTGCTTAAAGATGTAAATTGAGCTATCCGCTCTAACTTTAATGCAAAATTACGTGATTTTGGGTTCCGTTTCCGATGTTCTCGGTAAAAGACAGGGAAGGGGGTCAAGTCTCAGGGTTCAAGTTTCAGGTTTCAGGGCTGCTATGCTGCGGGGTTCTGGGTTCAAGGGTTTAAGAGTCTAAGGAGTCAGGGAGTTTTTGCCATACGGACAAAAAGAGGAAAGAAAAGGAAGTGGTGCTTGGTTCAAATCAAAAAACTAAAACGAATTTCTAATCAGTTAATGAAATACACCTTCCTTCTCCCTGATAATTCCATAGTAGGTTGCTTGAGAGTCATCTCTATAGATTATTACTCTATTAAATTTAGGTCTTCCTACTTGAAGCTGACCGCTACTGAAAATATATAGGTAGTCATTCACAAACTTATGTTTATATATCTGATTCCCGTCTTTATCAATAACACGGACTATAACACGATCTTTTGTAGTATAAAATAGGTGGACATTCCATCTTCGTGATTTAATCTTTACAGTTACATCCTCGTAAATCTTTCCTTCAATATCCATAAAGGTGCATTTTCGTTCTATCTCTGTGTCGTCTGAAGGACTCGATGTTTCTTGTGAGTATGCATATAATCCTATTGTCAGGGATAATAATAGTATAACAAGACGTTTCATAATGGTATTTTGTTAGTTTTAGTATACTTAGACTTCTAAACCATTAAAGTTTCCTATTAAATTGATTTCTTCAATATAATCTATTAAACGCCACTTGCATCCATATTTTCCGGTGCTTCCGCAAACTTCCAAAGTGTCCCATCCCAAAACTATTAGTCTTCTTACTAAAGTTGCGTTTGCCAAAATTACATTCCCAATAGAAATAAGTTCGGCTCTTTCTAATTGCCTGCCTGTAAATACTTTGATTCGAAAACCAGAACCGAGCAACTTTGAAAACATGTGTTTGTAATTTGAGTCTCCTTTTGTGACATTTGCCATTAACATTGCTGGCACGTTGCCAGAGACATAGGCCTCCTTTGCTGATGCATTAAAGCTGTCAACCAATTTTACTCTATCTGTTCGGTTTTTAAACCACCGAACAATTGAACTCCAGATATTCATGATAATTTATGTTCTTGTTCAAATTCTTTTAGTTTTTGCTTATTCTTTATATATACTTTATATATAAAACAATTTGTGATGATTAATATTAATATTATAAATAAAGCGGATAGAGATGGTGTGAATATATATACAAGTAAACAAAAAGTAACAATTATGTTGCACAACCAAAATCCATTCATCCAACTGTCAGACTTACATAAAAGATCATTCCGTATTTGTTCTATTTGCTCTTGCTCCGTCTCTTCTCTTTGCCTGCTTTGTATAATGTGGTATAAATCTGATGCCTCAGCTTGTATTTGCTCTAGACATACAATGTCGTCCGCATTATTTTGGATTTTACTGTATAATCTGTTACTTTTCTCGAAATAGTTCTGATTATAATTTTCCCCACTAAAACGTCTTGGATTACATATATCCATTAATTCCGTATATAATCCTTTAGTGGAGAACTTGACACCCAGCTCATTAATAGCTCTTATACGCAATCTTTTCAATATGTCAATATTGTTTCTGTTGGATAATGCAGATGCATATAATTCATTAGCTAAACTTGCTTTTCTTTCGTCATAAGGATCCAAGAATTTCGTAGGCTCACATTTGTCTATAATTTCAGCATATAGCGAGGGATAAGAACCCTCAACTGGTTGCTTTGAAGGGTTACTATTACCATTAAATACAGGGTCGCTACTGATGGGTTCGAAAATAATATCATCTTCATCTTGTTGTATCATGTGTTGCTGGTTTTTAAGTTTTTACCAATTCATCTCTTCGGAAGAGATGTATAAAAAATGAAAGTCCTTTTCTACAGCTTGTTTTAGAATCAATTTGTTTCAGTTTTGCTAAACAAATCGCAAAAATCAGCTGAAGAAAAAGACTTTTTTGTAATTATATAATGTGGGATTACGTAAAAATTCGTATATTTGTGCTCAAATATACATCTCTTCCGAAGAGATTTATACTTTTGCTAAACAATCTTGGGAAAGAGGGGGTAAGAGTTTCAAGTTTCAGAGCTGCTATGCAGTGGTTTCAGGGTTCAAGAGTTCAAGGGTTCAATAAAAAAAAGAGCACCCACAAACCCCAGTGTCACCAAATAAAACAAAAACACCTTAAAAACTCTGCGTGCCTGTGGCACTTGGGATGACGAACACGAATTCCCCGTTGGGCGAGAAATCCCACAAATCAAGATGTTGATTTTCAATTTGAAAGATTTTTATAGATTTGAAAGATTTCTGCGCTAAGCGCACTTCATCTGTTTTGACACACCCTCACTGTGTGTTGACTCGCTTTACCC
>JAZUMZ010000339.1:0-5787 GCA_045603885.1 Bacteroidaceae bacterium
TTTAATTTTAATTTCAAAATTTTATATGATGATAATAATACCGTGTTGATTGTGTTGATAATATAATATAAGGCAATAATTTTTAGTAATTTAAGATTGTTCATATTTATATAGGAAGGTGTGCAAAAGAAAAACAAATAAATTAATAATTAAATTTGCATTTGTAATTTTTCATTCTGTATAGAATTTATTATGATTTTTGCAATACTTATTTTTTATTTTTTATCTACATCTTATAAACATAATTATGAACATCTGTGTAAAATTAATAATAGAATGGGATATTTATTCACATCTGAGTCTGTAAGTGAGGGACATCCGGATAAGGTGGCCGACCAAATTTCCGACGCTGTACTCGATAACCTGCTTGTTTATGATAAAGATTCAAAGGTGGCATGTGAGACACTCGTCACAACAGGTCAGGTTATTCTTGCGGGAGAAGTGAAGTCAGAGGCTTATATAGACCTTCAGGAAGTGGCACGCCATACAATAGAGCGCATTGGTTATACAAAAGCGGAATACCAGTTCGACTCCAAAAGTTGTGGGGTCCTTTCCGCCATACATGAGCAGAGCAGCGACATAAACCAGGGTGTTGAAAGGGAAAATCCTGAAGAGCAGGGTGCGGGAGACCAGGGAATTATGTTTGGATATGCCACCAACGAGACCGACAACTATATGCCTCTTCCGCTTGAGTTAAGTCATCATATACTACGTACACTCGCAGAAATAAGGAGAGAGGGAAAAGAGATGACTTATCTCCGTCCTGACTCGAAAAGCCAGGTCACTGTAGAGTATTCAGAGGAAGGAAAACCGCTGAGAATAGATACAATAGTTGTGTCAACCCAGCATGATGATTTTATTTGTCCATCCGCAGAAATAAGCCAGAAAGAAGCGGATGAGAGGATGCTTGGACAAATACGCAGCGACATTATTAATATACTTATTCCAAGGGTTAAGAGCGAGATTGGTAATGATAGTGTAAAGAATTTGTTTAACGACGATATTAAATTCTTTGTAAATCCAACTGGTAAATTTGTTATAGGTGGTCCTCATGGCGACACAGGATTGACCGGGCGCAAGATTATTGTTGATACCTATGGTGGACGTGGTGCCCATGGTGGCGGCGCGTTCAGCGGAAAAGACCCGTCAAAAGTTGACCGCTCGGCAGCTTATGCGGCACGACATATCGCCAAGAACATGGTAGCCGCAGGCGTGGCCGACGAGATGCTTGTGCAGCTCAGCTATGCAATAGGTGTGGCAGAGCCTGTAAGTATCTATGTTAACACATACGGAAAGTCTAAAGTGTTTTTGAGCGACGGCGAGATAGCGGTAAAGATAAAGGAGATGTTCAATCTCAGACCAAAACATATAGAAGACAGCCTGAAACTCAGAAATCCTATTTACGAGGCCACTGCGGCATACGGACATTTCGGTCAGCAGCCACAGACCGTCGTCAGACATTTCAACAACAGATATTATGGTGACAGAGACGTGGAGGTGGAGCTCTTCACTTGGGAAAAACTTGATTGTATTGACCAAATTAAAAAAGAATTTTCTATTAAATAGGCCTTATAAGCCCCATAAACCTCATGGGTCTCCATAGGCCTCATAGATTTCATAAGCCTCATGTCAATCCTATTATCAGCAATAGAAGGTATAAGCCGCACTCAAAACATGATTATAAGTTCATGGAGCGCGGTTTATATACTTATGCTCACACTGCTGATTTTTTGGATTGTATATAAAAAACGTCAGTACATCTCCTATCGCGTAAGTGACTTCTTTTCTCGCGACGAACTTTTCACCTTCTCTAAACCTGTGGAGGCGACTGACAACTTTTTAGTTATATGTGCCATGTTAATACTCACATGTGCCAGTTTGGGAATTATTGTGTCGGGAATGAGCAACATTTACAATAAATTTGATGGAGAAGGCAGTGGAGCGGGAATGGCGGTAAAAGTGACTGGTGGGTCATTAATTTTCTTTATTTGCAAAGGATGTATATACAGTATAATAAATTGGGTGTTTTTCAGTAGTGAAAGAAACCGTAGGTGGATAAAATCTTACTTTTTTATAACCGGTGCATTTGCATTTGTTTTATATCCTTTCGCGCTTATAGAGCTTTTTGCAGGTTTTAACTTTAAATTGCTATCTGGAATATTAATATTTTTATTCATTACGTACGAAATTTCGTTATTTTACAAGCTTTATGTAAACTTTAGGGTACGTAGTTATGGAATTTTACTGATTTTTTTGTACCTTTGCGCCTTGGAATTGCTGCCAGCACTGCTTGTGTGGCAAAATGTGCGTTGAAAACTTTTACCCTTTATCCAGTAAAAAGTAGGAAAAATATAATTAAATGACTCCTAAGATACTTATTTCACAACCGAAGCCACAAACGGCTAAATCACCTTATTTTGAGTTGGCGGAGAAATATGGGTTAGAGATGGTCTTCAGACCATTCATCAAGATTGAACCCATGTCGGCGAGAGATTTCAGACTTCAGAAAGTGTCCATTCCCGGACATACTGCTGTCGTTTTCACATCAAGACATGGAATCGACCATTTCTTCAACCTCGTTAAGGAACTAAGGGTTGTAATCAAATCAGACATGAAATATTTCTGCAAGTCTGAGCAGGTGGCACTTTACATTCAGAAGTATGTACAATACAGAAAACGTAAGGTTTTCTTCCCTGAGACTGGATTGATAGAGGATTTGATTGACATCATGACAAAGCATCCTACAGAGTCGTATTTTGTTCCACAGTCGTCTGCACATAATGATGACCTGAAGAACAAACTCGATGAGGCTGGTTTGCAGCACGATGAGGCAGTGATGTACTATACTGTGAGTAACGACTTCACTCAGGATGAGCCGTTTGACTATAATATGCTCGTGTTCTTCAGTCCTGAGGGAATACACTCTCTTATTAAGAATTTTCCAGATTTCAAACAAGACGATATTGCTATAGCATGTTTAGGCCAGAAGACAATAAGCGCGGCAGAGGAGGCAGGACTCAGAGTCGATATGCAGCCTTCTCCCACGCTTAGGTCTGTGCCGGCTATTATTGAGGATTTTATAAAGAAGCATAAGAAGAGCGAGATAAAGGCTAAGAAGAAGTAGGGTAGGGGATTTGCAAAAGCAACTCTATTTGAAAATGTGTAAAACATTCAGAAAATCAGAAAGGTTAAACAGTAATAAGATAATAGAAAAACTGTTCGCAGGCGGAAACATGTCCATGACGGTGTTTCCGCTGCGTGCTGTTTATATGATTGAGAAACTGGATAAGGATGAAGCAGGGAATGAGGAGGAAGAAATAGAAAATGGTAAGTACGCAAAAAACAATGGTGAACAGCCTGTGCAGGTGCTTATAAGTGTACCAAAGAGATACCATAAGTTGGCAGTTAGCCGCAACCGCGTGAAACGACAAATCAGAGAGGCTTACAGAACTGCCAAACATGACTTATATGTAAAAGCCGCTCAGAAGCGCATAAAGGTACTTATAGCGTTTGTTTGTGTCTCAGATGTACTCACTACCACCCAAAGGGTAAAAACAAGCGTAGAGAGGCTCTTAGACCGTATAAGTGATAATATACGATAAATACCACTGAAATTTTTCAGTGGTATTTATATAAACTTCAATTCAGATTTGTTTTCGTAGGTTCCAGCGGAATTTCTCAGGAACTGGATCATACCCCGAGCCACCCCATGGATTACATCTGAGAATCCTCCACACAGCAAGGTAGATACCCTTGAAAGGCCCGTGCCTCTTTATAGCCTCTACCGCATATTGTGAGCATGTGGGGGTGAAACGGCAAGAGGGAGGGGTAAGAGGAGATATGCATTTGCGGTAGAAATAAATCGGTAATAGCAGGATTTGTGCCAATAACCACAAAACACACTTGAAAGGAAATAACACTATGTCCTTAAACCTCTTCATAACCCTTTTTAAAATCGCTCCTCCTCTAAGATTATTCCTCTTTAGGGTAAAAAATAATTTATAGAATTACCCTTAAATCATTCCGCGAAGGTCTATATGCCTTACCTCCAGGTTTTTTGCGTCCTCGTGGAGGAACAACGCAGCCGACTCCTGGAATTTATCTGCCGACTCGGTGGTGTAATAAGTACAGGTGCCGCCCATTGTGACTTTTGAGCGCATCTCGTGATGACGGCGCAGATAATCCTGAAGACTGCGGGCAATATATTTCCCTTGGGGCACAAGTTTCACGTTCTCAGGAACGTATTTTTTTATCTTGTCCATAAGAAGCGGGAAATGGGTGCAGCCTAAAATTATGGTGTCTATCTCCGGATCCATAGCCATCAATGTGTCTATCCGCTCCTTGACGAAATAGTCGGCGCCGGGTTTCTCTGCCTCGCCATTCTCTATAATCGGTACCCACATAGGACAGGCAAGACCTGTGACTACCGCATCGGGCGACTGTTTGGCAATCTCCATATTATAGCTCTCTGAGCTTATGGTGCCTGATGTAGCGAGCACGCCGATATGTTGGCTTCGTGACAGGGCTCCTACTATCTCGGCAGTTGGAATGATAACACCAAGAACGCGGCGGTCGGGAGCATATTTGGGAAGATAATATCTCTGAACAGAGCGTAATGCCTTGGCAGAGGCGGTGTTGCAGCCTAATATAACGAGGGGGCAACCAAGCTTGAAAAGCTTCTCAACCGACTGGACTGTGAACTCATAAACCACCTTGAAGGAGCGGGTGCCGTAAGGGGCACGGGCATTGTCGCCTAAATAGACATAGTCATATTGAGGCATCTCCTTGCGTATCTCGTTGAGTATGGTAAGTCCGCCGTAACCAGAGTCGAACACTCCAATGGGGCCGGGTTCAAGGTTAAACAGGGTGTAGTCGCTGTTCATCTTATTTGTTTTTTAAGCGGTTTAAAACTGTGGAGGTTATGTCCTCGCCAAGTCCGGCATTGATGAAAGGGTAGGTGTTATTGTCGGTGTTTATAACGAACGCATATCCGCGCTCATTACCAATCTCACCTATTACTTTGTCGAGTCGGATGCGAAGACTGTCCATTATCTCCTTCTCTTTCTTGTCAAGCATGGCCTTTGCCTCCTGCTTGAACTGAAGAGTCTGCTCCATGGTCTGCTGAAGCTCTTTCTGACGTTTCAAAAGTATGTTCTCAGGAAAAGATTTCTGGCCTTCTATATACTCGGAAAACTGGCGGGAGAACACCTCCTCACTGTGGGCCAGCTCCGCCTCGTAGGCTTTGCGAAGCTCGGCGATGGCTGCCTGAGCGTCTTTGTACTCGTTCATCGACTTGATTACCTCATCATAACTCAGATAACCGAAAGATACGGTCTCTCTTATTATTGTCGGAGCGGCAGCCTGTGGTTGAACAGGATTTTCCACAATATTCTCCACTGCAGGTTGAACCTCAGGCAACGTCGGTGTGTTCACAACGTCCTGGGCACTCATCTGCATTGATATCGCCAAAAACGCGGTAAAAAATAATAATTTATTCATATTATTAATCATTTATTTCTGTTTCCAAATATTTTATATTAATCATATTCTACACATTTTTTGTCTCGCAGAAATAAAGGAAATGAAGGAAATAGCGCGCCTCTGGCGCTTAAGAAATAATCATAATTATTATAGTTAATATTTCATGTTGACTAAATGTTGTTAGCAATTCTATGAATTGCATTATTAAGGATATTATCTACATTGAAGTTTACAAGAATACCAACTTTTAAACCAAGAAGTCTAAGATACGTTAGTGTTTGTTTCCAAAAAACATCCTGCAGTTCT
>JAZUMZ010000340.1:0-13615 GCA_045603885.1 Bacteroidaceae bacterium
GTTTCTCCATGCACGGCGTAGTGAATCTTGTTCTGCACTTTCTTGAAGAACTCCATGGAAATCTCAGCCTTGGGGTCATAATCAATGCTCGTGGCATAAATCTCCAGCACCTGCCGGTAAAACACTTTTTCCGACGCGCGAATATCCCGGATACGCGCCAGCAGTTCCTTGAATTACCCGCCCCCCCCCAGCTCCTTCAACCGGGCATCATCCATAGCAAATCCCTTCCGCATGTACTCCTTGATGATACCGGAAGCCCACAAGCGGAATTGCACACCGCGCTGCGACCGCACGCGATATCCCACGGAAATTACCATATCCAGATTGTAGAAGTTCAACGGCTTAGTAGAAAATTCGAAATTTTCGAATTTTCTCATGGTGGCATCTCGACTAAGCTCACCATCCTCATACACCTGCTGAATGTGATAGTTAATCGTCGACTTCGATTTCTGAAACAGCTCCGCCATCTGGTCCTGCGTCAGCCACACTGTATCGTCATCGAAGGTTACATTTACCTTCGTCAAGCCATCTCCGGTCTGGTATATTAGAATGGGAAAATCATTTTTCTTCATAACCTCTTTAATTCATCTTAGAGTCCATTCTGACCTTTTGCGGTCTCTCGTATGCGACGTAATTTTTTGATTCAAAAAACATCTTAGCAAATTAACTTGTATCAGGTAGCTTTATACATCTTCCTCTGCTGCTTCTAACACTTTTTCCTCGGGAGTAGGATATTCAAATACTGATGAAGACAGGCTAAATGCTAACATGCGCGTTATCATTTCTCTGAAGTGGTATTTGAAAGACTCGTTTTGTTGGTACTCCCTATATAGCGACATATCCCCCTTGCGTTTCAGACGAATCGCTTTATCAATAATTGTGGGCATAATACGATCAACAGCCTCTTTATCCGTATTTCCAACAACAAGATTCTTGTAATCCTCATCCTCGGCGACAGCTCTTGTGATGCTGATAATCTTTGCCTTTTGATCATCGGGTGTAGCATCCCAGCCTTTGAACCATTTTTCATTAAAGTCCTTTAATATCTGGTCTAGCGGTGTCTTGGATGTATCTTTCTCGCCCGCTCCGGCCATACTCGGTTTGAGAGGGTCAATTGTCGATCCTCCTGCATCTAATACCACAGACTCGTTCAACGCTGTTCTACGCAAGCCGTACGTATTTAAATCGACAGAATCCAGTAAATCACGCAATTGATCATCGCCAGGGGTATTCACATGCAGACCGGGAATGAGATAACGTAAGAACCAGAAAAGCTTTTCCCAATCGGCTACTTCAAATTCTATAATGGCTGCAACTTTGGAGTAAACCTTCACAAATTGCTTACATTTCATCTTGAAATCAGCCTTGCCATTATCCGGCCAATCTATTACGTGATTGAATTGATGGGCTGCCGTATCGATAATAGGAGCCCACTGATCCGCTTCTGCCCCATGGATGTACAAGTCAATAAAGTCATTAACCTGTTCCATGTCAAACACGTCAAAGCCTAGCAGAGTTTCTTTTAACTCATGCAGGATATTGACATCTGTAGCTTCTGACAACGTAGTCGAGGTATAGAATGGATCGAATGACTTCTTCATCTCTTCCTTTGTGTTGTAGAAATCCAGCACAAACAAATCTTCACTCAACTTACCTAGTTCCGGCGCAGCTCTATTGAGTCGCGAGAGAGCCTGTACAGCTAATACGCCATCCAAGGGCTTATCGATGTACATGGCGCACAATTTAGGTTGATCGAAACCGGTAAGGTACTTGTTCGCTACCACAAGAAGTCGGTATTCGTCCTCCTCAAATTTTTCGGGAGTCTGCGTATCCGGGAAACCATTCAACCCGGCTTCCGTATATTCTTTTGTCCCTATTTTTTTCTCGCCGGAAAAAGCAATGAGTATCTTATAAGGCAACTTGCGCTCTGTGGCTAAATCCTGAAGCGCCTGATAATACATAACAGCACACTCGATGTCTTTCGTCACGACCATGCCCTTAGCTTTACCCTTAAGCTTGTGGTTGCGATATACTTTAGAATCAAAATGCTTTAGCATCTCTTCCGCTTTCGCCTTTATCGTCTTGGGCTCGCGTTCTACCGCTTTCCGCAATGCCTTTTGGGCTTTGTCATTGTTGTACTCGGGATTCTCCTCGATACTCTTCGCTAATTCATAATAGCTCTGGTACGTGGTATAATTGCTCAGTACATCCAGAATGAAGCCCTCCTCAATAGCCTGTTTCATGCTATACAGGTGGAACGAGTGAAATTTGCCATCAACATCCTTGGTGCCAAATCTCTCCAGCGTCTCTTTTTTGGGGGTAGCTGTGAATGCAAAATATGAGCAGTTAGTGCTCATCTTGCGTTCACGCATCAATTGAGCCAACAGCGCATCAGTATCACCGCCGCCGGCATCAGGATCTTTCTGCATCGTTGCATTGAGTTTATCCGCGCTGATGCCGGATTGGGAGCTATGAGCCTCATCGATAATGATAGCAAAATTATGACTGCTTACATCACTTATGGCATTGCAAATATAAGGGAACTTTTGAATGGTGGTGATAATAATGCGCTTGCCATCTTCTATGGCTTTTTTCAATCCCGAGGATGTATCAGCATGCGCAAGTATCTTGGAGGTCTGTCCAAATGCTTTAATGTTGTCCGTTATTTGCTTGTCCAGAATGCGTCTGTCTGTTACCACAATGGCAGATGTGTACAGTGCTTCATCTACACTTTTGGCGCGGACTGCCTCCATTCTCTCAGGACAGGTCTTGATCAGTTTAAATGCAAGCCAAGTGAGGGAGTTGGACTTGCCGGAGCCTGCTGAATGCTCAATCAGGTAGGTTTTTCCAACGCCCTTGGCGGATACATCTGCCACGAGCTTATTAACCACATCCAACTGGTGATAGCGGGGGAAAATAAGTTTTTTAGCATTCTTCATCACATGCGCCACTTTTTTCTGGGTTTTCGCCTCCCCATAATCAAAAAGCACATAATTCATGATGATGTCCGCCACATTATCCTTCCGCAGTATCTGCTCCCACATGTAAGAGGTCTTATAACCTCCTGTTGTATTCACGGGGTTGCCTGCCCCCTGGCCGTTAGGCAAGCCCTTGTTAAAGGGCATGAAAAACGTTTTATCTCGATTCAATTTAGTTGTGAAGAACACTTCATCCTTGTCCATCGTAAAGTGCGCCAGACAGCGGCCGAACTCTAGCAGTGGTTCTTTTGGATCTCGCTCAGCGGATCTATATTGCTTTTGTCCATCAAAACGAGCTGTTTGATGTGTCCATGGATTCTTTAACTCAATAGTAAAAAGAGGGATGCCGTTGACAAACAGTACCATGTCAATCTCCAGCCCGGGATTGTTCAGAGAGAATGTCTGTTGACGGGTAATCGAAAACTGGTTGGTGGCATACTTTAGGTGCGAAATTTCACTGTCTGCCGCACTTGGTTGGGGGTAAAATACATCCAGATGAATATTATTGACATCTACACCTTTTTTCAACACTTCGATGATGCCGAAGTTAGCTATTTTCTTCGAAAGTTGCTTGGGCAATTCAGAGCGCAAGTCTTTTCCCTGATATTCCTCCAGCACCTCTTGTTGTGTATTTTCAAGGAATGCCCACAAGCGGCGTTCATCCAGCGCAAGTTTTTTATTAAAGTCTTTGGGTTCACCCCAATAGTATTGTACCTTGTCTGGATTTTGATTTTGTACATCAACAAGACCTCTCTCTGCACGCTCCTCTTTAGTGCTTCCCACTAAAGCACGCTCGATTAACCATTCAAAAGCTTGTTCGTTAGTTTTACTTGTGCTCATGATAGCTTGACCTTTCCTGTTACAGCGTCATTAATGATGATTCTCTTTCGCTCCGCAAGCATATTGGTGGTGTTTTTGCACTTTGCAATGGCTTTGTCGAGATACTCTAGTCTGTTGTCTAAATAGTTGATAATTTCTTCCTGTTCGTTTACTGGTGGCACGAGAACATAAATTAGAGAAAGTTCTTCTTTGTTAATTTTGGGCATTTTAACACGATCCATCACGACTTTATTGACTTGTGTAACGAAAGGTTTTGAAAGCATATAGTAGTACAAAAACCTTACGTTCATTGACGTAGTGATAGGATACATGTCTGCACTACATAAACCATCAAAATGGGCGACAATCAATTTATTTAAAGTAGGTCGGATTTTAGAATATATTATTTGACCAGCCTGAAATAGATGATTATCGCTAATAACACCACTCTCAGCAACAGTAGTATATTCCAGTAACTTACCTGTTCCTTTCTCGATATTTTCAGGAGCAACTTGGGGAAAGTCTGGATAACTCTTTGGAGAAACAAGATTTGCTTGAACTTTTGCAATTCTTTTGAATTTTCTATGCTGCCAATGTCGCGGAATCTTTCCCATCCAATCAATACCACTATCCTGCCCATCAGGATTTACTCCTTTAGTTACGGCTTCGCTGATGATAATCTGTCTGCGCTCATTGAGTAGCTCAATCATTTTTTGCTGTTGTTTAATCGCCTCGTCAATTTTGCTTACCTCGGAGTCTAAGTATGCTGCAATAGCCTTTTGTTCATCGAACGGAGGAAGCAAAATAGGTTGTTGTTTTAGGATACTTTGTGTTACGGAAAATACTTTAACTCCATTCACCTTTTTACGCAAACAAGTTCTCCATGCCTGAGACATAAACAGGAATGAAATATACTTAAAATTATGATTAGGTTGAGCCGGCCTTGCAACAATAGTGTGATAACCAGCAAACAGATTATCTACCATCCTATCTACAAAAACGCAATTTCCACATCCTTCTAAATCCTCTGATGTGTCTGCAAAAAGGAAATCGTTTTCTGTTACCAAGCTTTGTTGCCCACCATGCAGGTAATCAGGAGATACAAAACGATATAAAGCTTCATTTAGATAATAGCCAGAGTTTTCCTTCGAATGAATTTGTCCATAACTTATTACCGGAATCCCTTCTTCTTGCAAATTCGCTTTGGTAATACTCAGACCTCTTACAAATCGGAAAATAGACTTCAAAGGAACAATCTCCCAATGTGCGGGAACTTGCCAGATTCCACCAAAGTCACAATCCTTATATTGTTCGTAACAAGCCATAGTGAGTAATCAAGCAAAAAGGGATTGAATCAGACCTTGACTTTGTTCCTCTAGGATGCGGATATCTCGTTCATTTTCTTCAAGGGAACGTAATGGTTCCGGCTTGTAAAAATACTTATTGAAAGAGATATCGCAGCCTATTTTTGTTGCAGGCAGGTTAATCCACGCATCGTCAACATAGGGGCGTACTTCTCGCATAAAGTAAGTGTAGATATCCTCTTTAACCGGAATCTTCTCGCCATCTCTCAAGTTGCTATCGGACTCATACTCTACATACCCACCTTTAGGCTGGGAATAATAGCCGTAATCAGAGAGACGTTCCTCGAGTACCTGATAAGTATCTATCAGTCGTGTAATTTCCTTGGTTTTGGATTTGTGGATTTTCTTGATGACTTTTTCTGCATTCTCATCCGGCACAGACATGGCGCGGGCAATGGATTTCAAATCAGCGGCTTTGGCATTCAAGTTCGCTCCATCTGCTGCTTTTGCGATGGCGTCAATGAACACATTGTAATCCATGTACTCTCCGGAACCTACTTCATGCATCAGCTTATACGCCAGTACAGATAATTCTCTTCTCTCGCACCAGTTTTTAGGGGCGATGAGTTTAGCGAGCTTTTTGTCCGTCACTTTGATTTCATTTTCCTGGAAATACTCTTTAATGGCCACAACCTTGTCATCCAGCCCGGTATACACCAATTCTCCATAGGTATCATACAACCATTTGCTCAACTCATAATCTGATTTATCGTACAATAATTCATCTATACGAAGAGCATTGAACTGGCAGCGGAGCCGAAGCGGTCGCTCAATGGTAACACTGTGGTAACGGAAATCATCTCCATCAAAAATTTTGGAGGCAACTCCATCGCTATCGGTTTCTTGTTCTGCAAAAGAAAGATAGGCACTCAGAATGGCGTTGCGGTGACGTTCTGCGATCGTACAGTTGCGGGAACCCTGATTTTTGCGGAGTTTTTCGAATGCTTGTGAAGCATCTATGAGCTGAATCTTACCTCTTCTTCGCTCCTCCTTATTATTGCTCAACAACCATACATAAGTGGAAATGCCGGTGTTGTAGAAAATATTATTAGGAAGCTGTACAATGGCTTCCACAAAATCATTTTCTACCAAGTACCGGCGTATATTGCCCTCGCCGCTTCCGGCATCACCGGTAAAGAGAGATGAGCCGTTGTGAATGGATGCAATACGGCTCCCCTGGGGTTGCTGGGTTAGAGTCTTCATCTTATCGACATTCTCCAGCATAAAGAGGAGCTGACCATCTGAGGTGCGTGGCGTACAATCCAACGTTTCTGTTTCCCCGGCAAAATTTGGAAGACTCAGCTCAAAGCGATGATCAAGAAGCTGTTTCTCATGATATATCTTCTTTTTATCCTCTTTCCAAGATTTGCCATACGGGGGATTGGTAATCATGTAACCGAAAGTGGTATCAGCAAAGTGATTCTCCGTGATGGTGTTGCCATGGTTCATCCCGTCGGGATTAACCCCTTTAATGATGAGGTCAGATTTGCAAATGGCGTAGGTTTCCGGGTTGCATTCTGTACCGGAAAGTTGGATGGCAGATTCTCTTACTCCCAAGCTCAGAAGATACTCGCGGCTTTCTGTCAGCATACCGCCGGATCCACAAGCTGGATCATAGATAGAAATAATTTGTGGCAGGTTATCTTTGATGGGCTCAAAGACAAGTTGAGAGAGAAGAATAATAGCATCTCTCGGGGTGAAGTGCTCTCCAGCTTCTTCGTTGTTTTCTTCATTGAAGCGACGCAGCAACTCCTCGAACAACGTCCCCATATCAACATTGCTGATAGCGGGCAAGGACAAGCCATCAGGAGACTTGACATCTCTGTCTGTCAGGTTAATTCTTGGATCTGTAATACGCTCTATGATTGCCAGCAAACGGTCATTGTTGGCTAATTTCTTTGCCTTAGAGTAATATTCGAAGTTTTTCAACACATCCTTGACGTTATCGCTATAGCCATCCAAGTATGTGATGAAGTTATCGTATAAAATATCGTTATTGTCAGCCGCTTGTGATTTCAAGCGATTAAGAGTCCATTTGCTTTTGTTGTAATAGGTCAGTCCGGTGATGTCTTTGAGCGCATCTTCATCATCTTCCTCTAATCCCATCTCTTTTTGCTCTGCCAACTCTTGCTCTACCGCATCCTTCGTGGGTTCAAGCAATGCATCCAGACGACGCAGAACAACCATAGGCAAAATAACATCGCGATACTGCCCTCGCAAGAAGACATCGCGAAGCACGTCATCCGCTATATTCCAAATCAGAGAGACTATTTGATTATGAGAATTATTCATTTTTAGTTAATGCGTTAGATTGTACCAAGTTGGTTGAGTAAAGTCAATACACCAGAGGGCTTTATTCCAAATTTATCCTTGTATTTAACCAAGCTCTAAATTCACCTTAACAACGTTTTCAACCTTAACCCTCGTATCATCCTCCATGATAATCAAGCCCTCGTGCGGTAGAAGCTTCTTGATGCGCCCGGTGAGCTCCGCGTAGCTGCCGCCGGTCTTGCGGGGATCCGGGACGAAATAGACGATGTTCAGTACCGGGCTGGGATCGGATGCTGCCAGATGTTTGACAGAAATACTGAAGGAGGGGGACTGGTGCAATCATGGCAGAAGATCCATCTGTTACATCATACCGGGAGAGAGGTGTATGCTTTTACCTTGACGAGAAGTGGTTCCGTATGTTAAAGTCTACATGTCATGAGACGGGATTTTCCTGACAAGCAGCTGATGGGGACGGACTCATCACATATCTATATTCGCCCTACAGATGAAGATGGACGTTACAAGAAGGTGATGTACGGAGTCAGGCTACTGGCCGAGGAGGAGGCAGCCCAATACACACCTCCGCCAGAATGCAAAGACTGGCTGGAATATATACGGTTTACTGTGCATCTGCGCCCCTGGATGTGCGGATGTTGCCTGTGCGAAGACATACGGGTGGGGGCAGATAAGCTGGTGGGGGTACTGGTGCGCGACCATGAATTGATGGACAGTCGGATCTTTGCGACCCACATCTGCCACAAGTGCTACGAAAGGTTCCGTAACACTACCGACCAGTTCATCACATTTGCCTATCTCGTCCCGATTGGACTACCGGTCACTTGGCAACCTCGCCCCCGACACCCCAAAAAATCGGGCTCCGCGCAAAAGCCTCCACCTACCGATCAGACCTGAGCTCCCCTTCCCTCTCGCTGTTCTGCCATGTGGGTGTACCTTCCCCCGATGGAGGGTGGGGGCGAAGTCGCACTCTATCCGATATAAGGTGTCTTGGTTCTACCACTCCTTGTTCAGGAATGGCAGCCTGTTCTGTGCTGTGTCGGATTTCGCGGCGGGTGTACAAAGAAGGACAAGAGGTTCCCCTCTTATCCTTCCGGCTGAAAACTGCACCTCAACGGCGCACGCTCACCCACAGCTCAACCAATAACGGGCATATCGTCATCCGTATCATCACCGCCATGAGCGAGGATGAACTGCAGATCATTAAGATCCAGGCTGGAAGCGAAGCCCTCATCACCGAGCACATTGGTAACGAGCTGGTTCTTCTGGTGCTGGAGCACGCGGATCTTCTCCTCTACGGAATCGCGGGTAAGCAGACGATAGGCTATTACCTTATTCTTCTGACCGATTCGGTGCGTACGGTCAATGGCCTGGCTTTCCACAGCGGGGTTCCACCAGGGATCGTACAGAATGACGTAAGAGGCGGAAGTCAGGTTCAGACCGGCACCACCAGCCTTCAGCGACAGAAGGAACACACTCGGCTCCTTGGTTGTCTGGAACTTCTCGATCTCAGCCTTACGATCCTTGGTCGCACCGGTGAGGTAGTTGAAGGGACGACTATCGGCCTCCAGACGCGCCTTGATGATGTCGAGCATGGAGACGAACTGGGAGAACACCAGCACCTTGTGACCTTCATCCCGCAGCTGGTCAAGCAGATAGAAAAGCGCATTGAGCTTGGCGCTGCTCTCTCCGGCGTATTTCTTGTCCACCAACCCGGGGTGACAACAGATCTGACGAAGGCGCATGAGCCCCTGAAGAATGGCAAAGGAGTTCTTTTTGACGGATTCGTCGGAATCGACCCCAAGCAAGGCCTTCTGAATACGACGGAGCTCGGCCTTGTAGAGCTGGCGTTGTATGCCCTCCATCTTGGCATATACTTCCTCCTCGGTACGGGGCGGCAGATCCTTGGCCACCTGTTGCTTGGTACGGCGCAGCAGGAAGGGCTTGAGGCGGGCAGCCAAGCGGTTCTGGCTCTGAGAGTCCTTGCGCTTGTCGAAACGCTTCTTGAAATAGGCCCGGCTACCAAGCACGCCCGGCATGGCAAAGGCCATGAGCGACCACATATCCAGCAGGCGGTTTTCGATAGGTGTACCGGAAAGCACCAGTCGGTTATAGGCGGTAAGCTCACGGGCTGACTTAGCCGCCTTGGAGTCCGGGTTCTTGATCTGCTGACCTTCATCGAGGATAACTGTCAGCCACTTAATGGCATTCACCTGCTCACCACAGACACGCAACTGAGCATAGTTGATCACAACCATGTCGTAGTTAGCCTGAATCTCCTCGACATCGGCCTGCTCCTTGTTGCGAATGACCAGCACTCGCACTCCGGGCGCGAACTTCTCCGTCTCGCTTGCCCACACGTCCAACACGGACTTGGGACAAACGATGAGCACGGGGGGAATGGCCACTTTCTTGCGGCCCTGCTTATTGCGGCGCAAGTAGTCCTCGCGCAACCACAGGACGTAGGTGATGGACTGGATGGTCTTGCCCAAGCCCATATCGTCGGCCAGAATACCACCGAAGCCATTGACCGCCAGATATGCAAGGAAATGGAAACCTTCAATCTGGTAAGGACGCAGAGTCGCCTGCAACGTTTCCGGCACATCCGGCTTCACATCTATCTTAATCTCGGCGGTACGTTCCTTGATCTTCTGCCAAGCCTTGGGATCGAACACTTCTGCCGCGCGGGGATCGGCCAACTGAAGAGCGTGCATGCGGTGGGTCTCGCCGGAGAGATCGAAGGGATCCAACCCCAGCTTGGTGACAGCCTCTCGCTGAGCATCATCGAGTTTGATTTCCAGTCGCATCCAACGACCATCATCCATACGGACATAGCCACCTCGGGCGGAAACGAGGGCGCGGATCTGCTCCTTGGTAAGTGTGACTCCTTCCACATCAATAACCACGCGGAGATCGAACCAGTCAATTTCCTGATTGACGACCTCAAAGCGAATGGCCGCGGCAACGGGATCTGCCAGCAGCGACTTGAGGTTGTCGTCCATCTCCACGTTGATGCTCTCGGGGATTGTCTTGGCCCATTCAGCGAATTTCTCCGGGAACTGCTTGGTGATGCGGCTCTTGAACGCAGCCAGAGGGCCGTCGTAGGTGAAACTCATCTCTTCCAGCAAGCCGGGGATGGGGTAGAGATAGTCACGGATGAAGCGCAGCAGGGTGCGATCCTTCACAGGTACCTGCTCGACAAGTTCCCAATCGTCCTTGCCCAAGCGCTCGCGGCGGCGCCCCGGATCATCCTGAGCCGTTACTTCCAGCAGGACGTGCTCGGTATCTGCACTGGTCAGACCACGCACAATCTTCATGCTGAAGGTGGGTTTCATCTCAATGTCGATCACACGCTCCTCCATGCTGGGCGGCAGCGTGGCACCGATCTTACGCAGGAACTCCACACCATCCAGACTGTCAATCACGGACTTCGGGATGGAGTAGCGCGGCTCAACTTCCGTACTCTCCAACCAGCGGGGAGGTCCGGGGAACACAGTCTCGTCCGACTGGTAGAGCTCCACCTGACCGGGCAGCTGGCGCACGGAGTGGGTAACATGTACTCCGGCTGCGGTAACCAGCTGCAAACCATAGCAATCCGGCACGATGGGATCGTCTATGCAAATCCACTTCAGCGGCTCCTTCACCACTTTGAAATAACACTCATCGAGGTTCACCAGATACCCCTTGAGAGCGGGCTGGTGGAAGAGTCGGTTCATCACGCAGCAGGCGGCCTCACTATCAAGATCAAGAATGACGGCTTCTTCTCGATCGGCGTAGTCGCGCAGCACGTTGAGCAGGATGTCGGTCTGAGGATCCGTCTTGAGCGCCCCGTGCAAGAATTCTGCCAGCAGTCCGTCCAGCTGACCTCGCTCACGGATGGGGGTCCAGTCGTCCTTGTCGGAGTAACGGTACTCGAAGCGGGCCTCGTTGATCGTGGAGACCAGGCGCATGTGCATGGCATGGCGCGGCGGCTGCGGCGGGCGTTCGTTCACGCTCTGAATGCGCTCATACCAAGTACCAATCTCCTTCTCACGCTCCCACTCACTGATTCGGCGCTGAACCTTCTCCAGATCCGTCACCACGTTCATGAACTCCGGATAGCTGATGCGTTTCTTGGTGAAAGCATATGCGATGTAGTTCCAGAATTCGAGGATGTTGCGGGGCGGCTGAGGCCACAAATCGAGAGCCTCGTACCCGGTGATATCCCAGCGGGGATTGAGGCGCACGAGGTCATGGTCGTGAATTTCCTGTTCGATGGCGAAGCGGCGATAGCGTTTCTCCAGCTTGGTAACAAAGTCCACCTCCTTCTGATCGAGGTCACGATCGAGCTTTTCCTCCAGAACGTCAGTAAGTGGGATCTCATTGAGCTCATTGGGACTCTCGGGCATGCTGGTTCCACGGTACATGCGCTCAATCATGGTGGCAATGAGGCATGCTCCGGCAACACTCTCATCCTCAGCGGTGGACGAGCCGAACCAGCGATTTCCCTGCAAGCGCAGGCTGGTACGGAAAATGCCATGACGGGTCTCCACCCTTCCCTGAATGAAAAGGTGGTTACCGAAGATCTGCGTAACGGCTCCGTCTTTCTGGAGCTTTTCACCTTCGTTACGCACTTCCTCGGAATAGGCGTTGAGGAAGTTGAGAGTGGCGCGATCGGGATTAAGAGCTGGACTTAACATTTGACGAGCTTTCTGACGTTTGACACCGCAATGCCGGGGTACACTACGAGCCCGGCACGCAGGGCGTCCATGGTTATATACTACCATAACATGCAGAACTTTTCAAGTTCCCATGTTCACTTTTTTTACTTTTTTTTGTTTTTGAACATCCCGGGGTAGCATAAGTTGACCGGGTAGACAAGTGGCGCCCCGGGATTAAGACGGAGAAACAGGTATTTCCTCCAATCCGGCAGATCAATGAAACTGCCGCCGGTTCGGGTGCAGATCACGCCGTAACTCCTCACGATCGTCACGATTACGCATCGTATGGCGTTTTTTACGGCGTTCGACGCGCTCGAGTGTCATCTGTCGCTTGGCAGAGCGACGCTCCAGCTCAGCGATCTCGGCATCGAGGTTGAGGAAATGCTCATAGCGCTCGAGAGAGAGTGTGCCGTTATCGAGAGCCGCGCGAATGGCACAACCGCTGTCACGCCGGTGCGAGCAATCGGCAAATCGACATTCGCAAGCAAGCCGGGAAAGATCTTCAAACTGAGCACGCAGCGTGGCGCTGTCTGTCCACATCTGGATTTCCCGCATACCGGGATTGTCGATGAGCACTCCACCGCCCGGCAACACGACCAGCTCACGGGCAACGGTTGTATGGCGTCCCTTGCCGGTCACTTCATTCACGGCTCCGGTCTCCAGCCACTCATCACCCAACAACGAGTTCACGAACGTGCTTTTCCCCACGCCGGAGGAACCGACAATGGTGATAGTGGTTCCCTTGGGTACGCGACGGAGATACTTGGGATAGCCTTTCTTCCAGCGAGCCACGATGGGGTAGACCTCCACCCCCAAGGCAGCCACCTCAGCGCAGGCCTGCTCCATCTGCTCCGCAGAAGTCACATCAGCCTTGTTGATAAGCACCACAGGCCGAGCTCCGCACTTGCGGATGAGGGTGAGATAACGCTCTATGCGGCGCAGGTTGTAGTCGCCGTCGGCATCCGTTACCACCACGACCATATCAACATTCGTGCCGATGACTTGCTCCGCGCAACTCTTACCGGGAGCCTTGCGGGAGAAACGATTACGGCGCGGCAACATGGCGCGGATAACGGGCAGATCTTTTCCCTGGCCGGGATCTACCGCCACCCAATCTC
This sequence comes from Bacteroidaceae bacterium, assembly GCA_045603885.1. Taxonomy (GTDB): domain Bacteria; phylum Bacteroidota; class Bacteroidia; order Bacteroidales; family Bacteroidaceae; genus UBA3839. Next base: position 13,266 of record JAZUMZ010000340.1, read on the forward strand.
CGATCGTTGGAAGGTCGGCATCGCTCACGGCATCGTGCCACACTTTGCCACTGAGCACGACTTCATGATCGCCTTTTCCACGGGCTATGACCGTGAAGTTGATTTTTGTTTCGCGGATAATGCGCGCCGGGTACCACTCCGGGTGCTCCAGAGCCGCGAAAGCAGCGGCAAGTTCGGCAAGTCGGATCGTAGCCATGTCGTTCTGTGAGCCAAGGAGTTGTAGCTAAGTGTTGTCTTCCTAAGCCCGCCTTGGCCTCCGACTTCGTGAAGTTGATTTTTGTTTCGCGGATAATGCGCGCCGGGTACCACTCCGGGTGCTCCAGAGCCGCGAAAGCAGCGGCAAGTTCGGC
>JAZUMZ010000341.1:0-10711 GCA_045603885.1 Bacteroidaceae bacterium
TTATCTTGATATCCTGTTAAAAATATAAAAAAAATATTGGCTATGTCGTATTTCTTTTCTAAATTTGCTAAGTATTGTGTACGTAAGGAAGAAAAATATGGGAACACTCTTTGTTGTGCCTACTCCGGTGGGGAATCTTGAGGATATCACATTTAGGGCCATCAGAACCCTGAAAGAGGCAGACCTTATTCTAGCCGAAGATACAAGAACATCCGCCGTGTTGCTCAAACACTACGATATTCACCGTCCGTTGCTCTCACATCATAAATTCAATGAGCATGAGACGGCTGATGCGATTGTGAGGAGACTGAGTGCGGGAGAGAACGTGGCACTTATAAGTGATGCAGGAACACCGGGCATAAGCGATCCGGGTTTTTTACTTGTCAGGGAGTGTGTAAAAGCGGGTGTCGATGTGATAACACTACCGGGAGCCACGGCGTTTGTGCCAGCTCTGGTGTCTTCCGCACTACCATCCGACCGATTCTGTTTCGAAGGATTCCTGCCGCAGAAAAAAGGGCGTAACACGCGACTTGAGGCTCTGCGAACAGAACATCGCACTATGATTTTCTATGAGTCGCCTTTCAGGGTGAAAAAAACATTACAGCAGTTGGCTGAGCTCCTCGGACCAGACAGACTGGCGGCTACATGCCGTGAGATCTCCAAAATTCACGAGGAGTGTTTGAGAGGTACGCTCTCAGAACTATGTGAACATTATGATACATGCCAACCGAAAGGAGAGTTCGTGATTGTAGTTGCAGGACAAGACAAAAAGCGGACAGCTGAAGTGGCAGAGGAATAAACAAGGAAAGTATAAAATTATTTAAATATGAAGAAAATTATGTTTTTAGCCTGCGCGACGGTCTTGGTTTGCGCAGCTTGCCAGAATGGCGGAGGTAACAAAGAGAAAGAATTGATTGACTCTTTGACTAATGCAAACACGATGTTGAAAAACGGGTATGATGACCTGATTTCAACAATTAACGACATCAATGCCGGATTCTCACAAATAACTGCTGCTGAAGACAGAATCAGCAACATTACATTTGAGGAGAACGGAGAGTTGAAAAGTGACGTACCTACCAAGAATATACGTGAGAATATGGAGTTTATCATCCAGATTCTTGAGGATAACAAGACTAAAATCAAACAATTGGAGGATAAACTCGGAGACTCCAACTACAGCTCTGAGCAGCTTCTCAAGATGGTTGACGCACTAAAAAGCCAGATGCAGGACAAGCAGAAGGAGATTCAAGACCTGAAAAATCAGCTGCAGGAAAAGAATGTGCAGATTGGAAAGATGGGTGAGCGTATAGACCAGCTGCAAGTGGAGAATGATTCTGTCAAGACAGAAAACGAGGCGGTCAAGACGGAGAACGAGACTGTCAAGGCCGAGAATCAGACTGTCAAGGCTGAAAATGAGGCTGTAAAGACAGAGAACGAGGCGGTCAAGGCTGAGAACGAGGCTGTGAAAAAGGAAAATGAGCATAAGGAGACTGTTCTCGCAAACCAGGACGCGCAGATTAATACTGCCTATTATGTGTTCGGTACAAAGAAAGAGCTTAAAGAACATAAAATCCTGGCAGATGGCGAAATCCTGTCCAAAGTGGATTTCGATAAGTCCTACTTTACAAAAATTGACATACGGAACACAACAACAATACGTCTGTACTCTAAGTCGGTGAATCTGCTTTCTAACCATCCGGCAGGGTCATATTCACTGCTTAAGGACCCGGCTGGTGATATCACACTGAAAATCAACTCACCGGCTGACTTCTGGAGCCTGACGAGATACCTTGTTATCAAGGTGAAGTGATTGTGACAACTGGATATACATAAGTATAACGGGTATGAGATACAGATTAGTTATAATGACTCTCTTTGGGGCATTGGCGGTCTCAAATTCTGTAGCACAGGAGAGGACTGACGAATGGATGCCTACAGGAGTGTGGCCATTCCTAAACGCAAAGTTTGAGCCTGCCACGATTGTGACCGGGTTCGTGAGTAAAAAGAAAACTGTATATCCCTGCAATATCCATGTGGGTAACCATAAGCTTATGTACGTGCTCAACGATACTCTTATGCAAGCAAGCCCGGGTAATGTGAATTATGTGGAGTTCAGGAATGGAGACAAATATACTGCGCTGGGAAACTCTTTTGCAAAAGTTGTAAGGGAGGATTCGGTAGGAAGGGTGTTGAGAGTCAGAGGAGTGGACTGGGATAAGCTCAAAGGCAGCGAAAAAGACGCCAGCAATATGTCGGCATTCACGCTGCAAGGAGATTTCGGTGATTTCTCAATCGATTTCAGCGGCTCGTATATTCCTAACCCAGAGGAGCAGCCATTGCCAATCAAGGACACCTACTATATTAATTTCAACCGAGAGATATTTGAGGTGACGGATAAAAATATTTTGCAAAGAATCAGGCCGGAGCGGAAAAAAGAGTATAGGGGATTTACACGCTCTGCCGAGATTATCTCAAGAAATGAGTCATCTGTCATAAAAATATGGGAAAGGTTTTTCCTTAATTACTAGTTCGCTCAATGACAAGAAAAGAAATAACATTCGACCGGTTCATAAGAATTCTGTTTGGACTTGCGATTTGTGCGGTTGTGTACTTTCTGCTCAAAAAACTGAGCGGTGTACTTATGCCTTTTGTGGTTGCGTGGCTTATTGCATATATGTTAAATCCTTTTGTCAAGTTTGTACAGAACAAATGCCGTGTTAAGCCAAGATGGCTAGCAATTCTTATCACATTCGTGTTGTTCGTTGTACTTATCGGAGGGGTCTGCTGGCTGGTCATTCCAGCAGCGATTAATGAGATCCTGCTGCTAAAGAACATCATTGTCAAATATGTGCACGACAATAATCTGTCTGACTTCTTCACAGAATATATTATGCCCTATATCTCCTCAACCGAGGATATGGGAAAATACTTCTCTGTCAACGACCTGACAACATTCCTTAACACTATGCTTCCTAAAATATTCTCACTTATATCATCTTCCATAAGTGCTATTTGGGGAGCCGTGATGTTCCTTGTCACGTTTATTTATCTTTTCTATATACTTATGGACTACGACAATATGTCGTCGGGATATATCAAGTTTGTGCCAAAGAGCAAGAGGACGTTTGTACAAGGCCTGGTGTCTGACGTGGAGGAAGGTATGAACAGTTATTTTAGGGGGCAGTCGCTCGTGGCTTTGTTGGTAGGAATACTTTTCTCTATAGGATTCCTCATTATCGGATTTCCCATGGCGATTCCTCTCGGACTGTTTATAGGCTTCCTGAACCTTGTGCCATATCTGCAAATCGTGGGATTGCTGCCTACTGTGATTCTCTCATTGCTCAAGGCGTACGAGACAAACCAGAATTTCTGGGGGATACTCGTGTCTGCATTGCTGGTGTTTGCTGTCGTGCAAATCATACAAGACGGGTTCCTCGTACCTAAAATCATGGGTAACGTGACGGGATTAAACGGAGCAGTCATTCTGCTCTCATTGTCTGTATGGGGCGTCTTGCTAGGATTTGTGGGACTTATCATCGCACTTCCACTCACAACACTGCTCATATCTTACTATAAACGATATGTAATTGCTGATACTGAACCTACTGAGAAAAAGCATGAAACATGAGATTATTCTGATTACGGGAGGTCAACGCTCGGGTAAGAGTATGTATGCCGAGCAGATGGCGCTGTCAATGGACAAAAATCCCATATACATGGCCACGTCACGTATTTGGGATGAGGAGTTCAGGTTGAGAGTGGAGAATCATAAAAACAGGAGAGGACCTCAGTGGGACAATATTGAGGAGGAGAAGTTTTTGAGCCGTCATAACGTAGAGGGACGTGTGGTGCTTATAGACTGTGTTACGCTTTGGGCAACCAATTTCTTCTTCGATCTCCAGAGCGAGGTGAAGTCGGCACGCGATGCTGCAATGCATGTGGACAGAACGCTGGCTTTGATTAAAGAAGAGTTCGACATCTTTACAAGACAGAAAGCCGTATTCATTTTCGTAACTAACGAAATCGGGTCGGGAGGAGTGAGTGACAACGAGATTCAGAGGAAATTCACAGATCTCGAAGGATGGCTCAACCAGTATATTGCTTCCAAGGCCAGTCAGGTTGTGATGATGGTATCTGGTATTCCTGTCAAAATCAAATAGCTCTGTAATTAAAAGTGTTGTATGAGTTTTAATTTGTAAAAACTATCAATTCATGATAAAATTCAACATAAAACCTCTCGATTTTGATATCTCACCACAGTTGAGAGAGAAAATCGACAATCTCAACAAACCCAAGAACTCATTGGGAAGGCTCGAGGAGTTGGCATGGCAGGCCGGACTCATCCAACATTCACTCTCTCCAACCGCAGACAAACCGCATCATGTGCTTTTCGGAGCCGACCACGGAATTGAGAGGGAAGGGGTGAGCGTCTCCCCAAGAGAGGTGACATGGCAGCAAATGCAGAATTTTACCGTCGGAGGAGGCGGAGTAAACCTCTTTTGCAGGCAGCACAACGTCAGACTACATATTGTCGATGTTGGAGTGGATCATGATTTTCAGGAAAGATACAAAAACACAGATGATATGCCTTTCCCGATGGTTGATAGGAAAATCGGCTATGGGACAAAGAATTTTTTGCATGAATACGCAATGACAGAGAATGAGTTTGACCAGGCTTTGAGGGTGGGGGCTGATATGGTTGATGAGTGTGAGGCTGATGGCTGTGATGTGATTTCTTTCGGGGAGATGGGAATCGGAAACACATCGCCGTCTTCTGTGTGGATGTACTTTTTTGAGGGAATACCACTCGACCGGTGTGTTGGCGCGGGAGCAGGATTAAACTCAAGCGGAATAAGCCATAAATTCAAGGTGCTTGCGGAGGCAGTTAGGACTTTTGTCGCAGAGGTGGGAATTGACTCCTCAACTCCGCTGGTCGCGCCTGATGACTGGACATTCATTTACCAGCCGGGTATGACCGCGCCAGAGCCGTTTAGGATTCAAACACCGTCACAACCTTATTTCCCGGCTTATGCAGCGGAAATAATGAGGTGGTTTGGAGGATTTGAGATGATTGCTGCGGTGGGAGGTATGTTGAGAGCTGCGGAGAAACAGATGATGGTCATGGTTGACGGATTTATTATGACCGCATGTGCGCTCGCGGCGTGTCAGCTCGACCCGAACGCGGCTGGTTACATGGTATATGCCCATCAGGGAGACGAGGCGGGACATGCGCTCATGCTGAAGGCTATGGGAGCAAGGCCTATTCTTAATCTTGGACTGAAGCTGGGAGAGGGAACCGGAGCGCTTTGTGCCCTTCCTATACTACAATCGGCTGTGAGGATGATAAACGAGATGGACAATTTCCAACATGCCCAGATAACAAAATATTTTTGATTTCATCATGAAACGACTTCTTGCGGCTTTGTCTTTTTTTACACGTCTGCCTTTCTGGAGGCTCGCTTCCCTGTCAAAGCGACACTATAGCAGGGTCGTACCATTTTGGCCTCTGACTGGCTGGCTGACTGCGGCTGTGATGACTGCTGTGTTTTGGGCTGCATCTTTGGTTTTCCCTGCCTGGGTAGCGGTTTTGTTGAGCATTGTTGCCAGGCTGTTGATTACAGGGGCGATACATGAGGACGGACTGGCGGATTTCTTCGACGGATTCGGAGGAGGGCATGACCGACAGTCAACGCTGAGGATAATGAAGGACTCGCATATAGGCACATACGGAGTAATCGCGCTTATAATATACTTCTTATTGACTGTAGAGGCAGTATGTGCTATGACGCATAAGCCTTATGGGATATTGCTCATATTCTTATGTGCCGACCCGTTCGCAAAATGGGTGGCATCGAACATAATTAATGTCCTGCCATATGCCAGAAGCAGTGAGGAGGCAAAAAACAAACTTGTCTATGAGACTATGACCCTGAACGAGAGGCTTGTCGGGTTTGTTGCGGGTGTGACACCGTCTTTGGTTGTGGCTCTTTTTATAGAGAAATCGTGGATTATTGTAATACCAATGGCGGCAGCCACTATTACCGGGGCATGCATTATGTGGATGTGCAACAAAAGGCTTAAGGCATACACGGGAGATTGTTGCGGAGCCTGTTTCCTTATCTCAGAATTGGTCTTTTTCCTTGCAGCCGCAGGGGTAGTATGCGCTAATGCTTGAACATCTACATGCCATAACACTCAGAATCGTGAGGCACAACGACAAGATGAGTATTGCCGATGTGTTGACAAGGGAGAGGGGAAGAATGTCTTTTGCCCTTAGATTGCCTGCCATACCGAAGAAAAACTCACATCTCAACTTGTGGAGAAACCTGAATATGCTGGAGTTTGACGCCGACCTGAGAGAGACAGACAGGCTGGCATATCCCAAAAATGTTTGTAGCTATCATATATACAACGACTTGCCTTACAACCCTTTGAAGACAATGGTGTCTATGTTTGTCAATGAGCTCTTGACCGAGACGGTGAGGGGGGAGATGACAGACATAAGACTTTATGACTTTGTGGAGCAATCGCTTATGCTGTTGGATGCGTTAGACAAGACCGATGCAAACTTTCATATCGCTTTTGCTGTTAAACTCATTTGCCTTTTGGGGGTGGAACCCTCGGTTGAGCAAGAGCCCGGACAGAATTATTACGATCTGCAGACAGCAGGATATACGGATTTTGTTCCCATTCATAAAAACTTCTTAAAGGACGATGAAGCGAATTTTGTTAAGAGTTTGTTGAGAATTACCTATAGAAATATGAGTCGTTTTAAATTCTCACGTACACAAAGACGCAGGGTACTGGAGGTGATTAATGAATATTGTATGATACATATTCATGGATTCAGGGCTCTTAAATCTCTTGCCGTGTTGCAAGAGACTCTTTCGTGATTTATGGTGATAAAGCGTTTTCTTCACCCCGTCTGTCCACTTTTTTCTTGCTTTTTTTTGATTATGTGAAGAAATTTTAATATTTTTGTAAAAAATTTAAATATACATATAAAATGGACAGCAAAATTGAACAACTTACCGAGAAACTTCTCAATGAGGGAGTTCAGAGAGGTAAAGAGCAAGAAAAGCAGATTGTCGAGGAAGCCAACAAAACTAAGGCCCAGATAATCAGTGAGGCAAACAAAGAGGCTGAGGAGATAAGGGAACAGGCAAGACGCGATGCCGAGACCTTGAACAAGAACACTCAGTCGGAATTGAAAATGTTCTGTGAACAGGCCGTTAACGCGCTCAAAACCGAGGTGGCTGATGTCGTGACAGACAAGATCGTTAAGGAAGCCGTGGCTCAGGCGGTGGACGACAAGAAGTTTATGCAGGAGTTTATGCTTAAGCTTGCCGAAAAGTGGGGAGCACAGGAGGATATCGTAATCTCTGCTGAAGACGCTGCCGGATTGAAGACCCTTTTTGCAAAAAAAGCAAAAGCTCTGCTCGACAAAGGTGTGAAAATCAATCAGGTTAACGGAATGGGAACAGACTTCTCTGTAGAGCCGGCTGACGGAGCTTATAAAGTGAAATTTGGCAACAAGGAGTTTGAAGAGTACTTCAAGGCGTTCCTGCGTCCACAACTCGTACAGATGCTTTTCTGATTATCCCAATATTAAAAAACTAAACTCTCTCAACTGATATGGCAAATTATTATTGCCTTATGGCTGGTGTTCCGGAAATCTCACTTGGGGATTTGCAAGATACGACAATCACACTTGAGGATTTCAGAAATCAGACAGAGGAAGTCATAACAGAGGCAGATAGAAAACTGTTATACTACTTTTACCTTAAGCGTGACTGCATCAATCTGGCGGCAAAGCTTAAGAATCCGGACTTCCAAGTGAAGAAGTTCGGAAACCTTTCTGTGGAACAGCTTGAGGACCTCATCACATCAGCAAGGACTATGAACTTCAACGTTCATAGATATCCCTCATTCATGTCGGTTTTTGCCAGGGAATATGACTACAACAAGGACAAAGAGGGCTATTTCCCAGAGGACGTCATCCTGTTTGAGTTTTATCAATATGCAATCCAGTGTCCGGATAAGTTTATTTCCGACTGGTACAAACTGAATCTCGACCTCACGAATATGCTGACTGCGTTTATTGCCAGAAAAAACGGATGGAACGTGGCGGATTTTATTTATGGCGACAATAACGTCAACGAGATGATACGTAACAACAACACAAAGGACTTCGACCTCAAGAACGAGTATGACTATGTGGCGGACATCCTGAAAATTGTTGACACAGATGACCCCGTGGACAAAGAGAGACTCATTGATGCATTCAAATGGAATTGGCTCGATGAGGCGACTTTCTTCGACCCCTTCTCTATCGACGCCGTGTTCGCTTATCTTTCAAAACTGGAGATGATGGAGAGATGGCAGATGCTGGAGCCGGAGAAAGGACAGGCCAGATTCAAGGAGATTATTGAAACCTTGAGGGGAGAGGCGAAAGTGCCTGAGGAATTTGTAAGGAAATAACAATAAAACACATTATATTATATGACTAAAGGTACAGTTAATAGTGTTGTCTCCAACATGGTTACACTCAGAGTGGACGGACCAGTGAAACAAGGGGAAATATGCTATATAGAAACAGGCGGCGACAGACTGATGTCTGAAGTGATTAAAATCATCGGTGCCGATGTCTATGTACAGGTGTTCGAGTCCACCAGAGGACTGAAGGTGGGTGCAACCGCTGAGTTTACAGGACACATGCTTGAGGTGCAGTTGGCACCGGGTATGTTGTCCAAAGAGTTTGACGGACTACAGAACGACCTCAACAAGATGGAGGGAGTGTTCCTCAAGAGAGGACAATACACTGATCCGCTCGACAGAGAGAGACTCTGGGATTTCAAACCGCTGGTAAAGGCGGGAGACACAGTTCAAGGGTCTGACTGGCTCGGACAGGTGGAGGAGAACTTCCAACCTATAAAGATTATGGCTCCATTCCAAATGGAGGGAAAGGCCAAAGTGAAGTCCATCGTCAAAGAAGGACAGTACAAGGTGGAGGATGTTGTGGCTGTCTTGACTGATGAAAATGGTAACGACATTGAGGTTAACATGATCCAGCACTGGCCTGTGAAGTTTGCTATGACTAATTATAAGGAGAAACCGAGACCTTTCAAACTTCTTGAGACGGGAGTGAGAACCATCGATACCTTCAACCCTATCGTAGAGGGAGGTACAGGATTTATTCCCGGACCGTTCGGAACAGGAAAGACTGTGCTGCAGCATGCCATCTCCAAGCAGGCTGAGGCAGATATCGTGATTATAGCAGCTTGTGGAGAACGTGCAAATGAGGTTGTGGAGATCTTTACCGAGTTCCCTGAGCTGGAGGATCCTCACACAGGACGAAAGCTCATGGAGCGTACAATTATCATCGCTAATACCTCCAACATGCCGGTGGCTGCGCGTGAGGCATCTGTTTACACAGCAATGACCATGGCGGAATATTACAGGGCTATGGGACTCAGAGTGCTGCTTATGGCTGACTCAACATCAAGATGGGCACAGGCGCTTCGAGAGATGTCTAACCGTATGGAGGAACTTCCTGGACCAGACGCTTTCCCTATGGACTTGTCGGCACTCATCTCTAACTTCTATGGACGTGCCGGATATGTTTATCTTAACAACGGAGAGGTCGGATCCATCACCTTTATAGGAACTGTGTCACCGGCGGGTGGTAACCTCAAAGAGCCGGTTACCGAGAATACCAAGAAGGTGGCAAGATGTTTCTACGGACTGGAGCAGGATCGTGCCGACAAAAAACGCTATCCGGCTGTCAACCCTATTGATTCGTACTCTAAATATCTGGAATATCCTGAGTTTGAGGAGTATATCAAAGAGAAAATCAATGACCAGTGGATTCCTAAAGTGCTCGAACTGAAGACACGCATGCAGAGAGGAAAGGAGATTGCAGAGCAGATTAATATCCTCGGTGACGATGGTGTGCCTGTGGACTATCACATCACTTTCTGGAAGTCTGAGATTATTGACTTCGTAGTCCTCCAGCAGGATGCTTTCGATGAGGTGGATGCTGTCACTTCTCTTGAGAGGCAGGAGGCTATTCTCAACATTGTCACGGATATATGTCGTACTGACTTTGACTTCAAGGATTTCCTCGAGGTGACTGACTATTTCAAGAAAATGATAAACCTCTGTAAGCAGATGAACTACTCACAGTACAAATCAGAGCAATATGAGGACTATGTGAGACAGATTAACGACATGTTACCTAAAAAATAAGCTACATTATGGCAAAAGCATTCCAAAAAATATATACTAAGGTGAGCCAGATCACTAAGGCCACCTGCTCACTCAAGGCAACAGGAGTGGGATATGACGAACTGGCCACAATCGACGGAAAACTGGCGCAGGTCGTGATGATTAAGGGTGATAACGTCACTTTGCAGGTATTTGAGGGTACAGGAGGTATTCCAACAAACGCAGAGGTGGTGTTCCTCGGACAAGCGCCTACACTCAAAGTTGGCGACCAGCTGGCTGGAAGGTTCTTTAACGCTTACGGACAACCTATTGACGGAGGCCCGGAAATCGAGGGTAAAGAAGTGGAGATCGGCGGACCGTCGGTGAACCCTGTAAGGCGTAAACAGCCTAGTGAGCTCATTGCTACAGGTATTGCTGGTATCGATTTGAACAACACGTTGGTGTCAGGACAAAGTCGGAGGCCAAGCGGTCTTAGGAAGAC
>JAZUMZ010000342.1:0-11481 GCA_045603885.1 Bacteroidaceae bacterium
TTGGTGGCGATGACTGTGTTGCATCCGTGTGCGATGTTCGCGAACGGTCCTCCGTGGACGATAGCAGGTGTGTTGCCTGTGGTCTGAACCAGGTTGGGCTTCATGGCGTCTTTGAGCAGAGCCACGATCCCGCCTGTGATACCCAACTCTTTTACAGTGAATTCTGTGCCGTCGGCACGGTAGCCCAACAATATGTCGTCGATTCTGCGCCTGAGGTCGTCCATGTCCTTTGTCAAGCAAAGAATTGCCATAATCTCGGATGCCGGAGTGATGTCAAATCCCGACTCAGCCACGATTCCGTTGGCTGCGGGACCTAGTCCGGTGACAATCTGCCTGAGGTTGCGGTCGTTCACGTCAAGCACACGCTTCCACAAAATCTGCTTGAGAGGCGGAACTGTGGCGCGGTTGTGATGGAAATAATTGTCCATCATGGCTGTAATCATGTTGTGGGCCGATGTCACGGCATGGAAGTCACCGGTGAAATGCAGATTTATCTTATCCATAGGCAACACCTGTGAATATCCGCCTCCACATGCGCCACCCTTCATTCCGAAACAGGGGCCGAGTGAGGGCTCACGCAACACTGCCACCGCTTTTTTTCCGATATAGTCCAGTCCGAGTGCCAGTCCTACACTCACGGTTGTCTTTCCTATCCCAGCTTTCGTGGGACTGATTGCCGTCACCAGGATGAGATTGGATTTGCGGGCTTTGTCCTCATCGATGTATTTGTGGGGTAGTTTGGCCATATAATGGCCGTAGGGCTCCAAATCGTCGTTCTCGATACCCAGGGCGGCGGATATCTCGTTGATTTTTTTCAGATAGGCACTGTTGGCAATTTCTATGTCTGACTTCATAAAAGAGTTGATTATTGGGTGTTGTAATTAAATTATTTTATTTTTACGTTTAAATTGCAATCGCATTTAAATTGCAAAAATAGCAATAATTTTCTGAAATTCACCTATTATATAGTGATTTTTTGGCGAATTTGCCTGAGAAACCCCAATAATCCCTCAAATTGTCATTTGTGAAATGTGATTATGGAAAACAGAGTTTCCAATCACAGTCTGTTAAGACAAGATGGAAAGTCAAATAATGTTACGGCTTTTTATCTCAATATATTTGTTGATTACGTCGGCAGTCAGCGACTGGGGCTCTGTGAGCAGAGCCATGATTCCGTGATGCTGAAGCTGGGTGGTGATGCTTCGGCGGTCGGACGCATATTTCTCGGCGATTACATGTCTGAAATACTCTTCTGTGTTTGTGGCTGGACTTTTGATGTAGTCGTTTTGCTCATTATCCTCAAAAAAGACAACGAGCAGCCTGTGACGGCGGTTGATATGCTTGAGAAATGGCAGTTGACGTCTCAGGGCGTCAAGACTGAAAAAGTTGGTGTACAAAATAAGAAGGCTGCGTTTGTGTATCTTTTTTTGAATTGCTTGGCTAAGGGCTTGATAATCACTTTCTTTGAAATCTGTCTCTATATTGTAGAGCATGTCCAGAATACGGTTGGTGTGTCCGGGGCTGTGAGAAGCATTGAGGAACTGTCCCGGCTTATTGCTGAACGTGGCTAATCCGGCATTGTCACCCTTTTTCAAGGCGATGTGAGATAGCACGAGGGTGGCGTTGACAGAATGGTCGAGAAGAGTCATGCCTTCAAACGACTGCTGCATGACTCGGCCTGTGTCGATGATGCTGTAAATGTGTTGTGATTTCTCCTCCTCATACACGTTGAGCATCAGCTGGTGTCTGCGGGCAGATGCCTTCCAGTTGATTTTACGGTAGTCGTCGCCGGAAACGTAGTCTTTGATTTGGGAGAATTCCGTGGAGTTGCCGGTGCGCCTGATTTTCCTGTTTCCGGCCTCGAAGTCGTTGGTGTGCAAAGTGGCAAACTCATAACGCCGAAGCCTCATAAACGCCGGATAGACTTTCACGTCTTGAGGCTCACCAGTTGTGATTCTCCGGCTTACCAATCCGGCTAAGATACTTACGATTATCTGTATGTGTCCGAACGAGTAAACACCACGCTCCGTGGGGCGAAGAGTATAAGTCAGTGACGCTGTCTCCCAAGGGCTGAAAGTGCTGCGCATGCAGAAATCACGTATCTGGAATAATTTTGGCAGCTCGTCTATTACCTGAAGCGAGACTTTTGTCGGATAGGTGGATGTCAGGGTCAGTGTCACCTCGTTGTCGTCGCCGTTGGAAAACCGCTCCGCCACTTGCCTTACAGCTGTGGCTGTGCCGGTGCGGTAGAGCATTGTAAGTTCTATGCATGTGGCCACGACAAGCAGTGCCAGCAGTGTGCAGCCGGCATAGAACATTGGCGGCAAGAGCGACCCGCAGGCGGTCACTACCACCGCGACGGCGAAGAGGATGAAAAATCTGGGTGTCAGATACATTGTTATTTCGGCACTTCAGTCTGAAGGATAATATTGTTTACAACTTGCTCAACTGTCATTCCGTCGAGTTCGGCGTCGGTGTTGAGGGTAAGACGGTGGTGGAGCACAGGCATGGCGAGACGCTGAATGTCATCGGGAGTGACAAACTCGCGACCGCTCAGCAATGCCATAGCCTTGGATGTCTGCATGAGTGCCACGGACGCTCGTGGCGATGCACCGAGGAAAAGGTAGCGGTGGTTGCGTGTAGCTTGGATAAGCTGTACTATGTAGCCCATCAGCGCGGGAGCAATGTACACTTTGTCAAGCATCGTGCGCAGGCTTATCATCTCTTCGGCGGTGACCACTGGTTTGAGTTGGTCAAGTCTCAAGAATCCGCTGTTCCCGTTATGGCGGTTGAGAACCTCAATCTCATCCTGAGCAGACGGGTATCCCACGTTGATTTTCATGACGAAGCGGTCGAGCTGTGCCTCGGGCAGTTTGTAGGTTCCTTCCTGCTCAACGGGGTTCTGTGTGGCTATAATGGTAAACAGTTTGCTCATGGGATAAGCAGTGCCATCTACCGTCACCTGACGCTCCTGCATGACTTCGAAAAGTGCTGCCTGGGTCTTTGCAGGAGCACGGTTGATTTCATCCACGAGAATGATATCGGCAAACACCGGCCCGCGGTGAAAGTCGAACTCCCCGCTCTTCATGTTGAACACTGTGGTGCCAAGCACATCGCTAGGCATGAGGTCGGGGGTGAATTGGATGCGTCCGAAGGAGGTGTCGATCAGACGGCATATAGTGCGTGCCATGAGGGTCTTTGCCACACCCGGCACACCTTCGAGCAGTACATGACCGTCGGAGAGGATGGCGGCAAGGATGAGGTCAACAGTGTTGCGCTGTCCTACAACAACTGTGCCAATGCAGTCTCTTATTTTGCCTACTTTCTCTGAAAACTGGGTGATGTCTGGTTTTTCCATATCTCTGTGATTGTTTTTCTTATAATGAGTTGATTATAGTCGATTTATATACTGATACTTAAAGTTCTTTAGTAATGAGGTTTATGGCATCAATGATGCTGGTCATCTCGTATGTGAAAGCCCTGAACCCGGAGTCTTCCGTATGTCGTTTGAATTTGTCAATCTTAAGGAGCGTGTCCTTGATTTCCCGCTCACTCAGGCCTGTGTATTGCGCAATCTTTGGACTTCCCTCGTTGTATGCGTCCTTGTCGGCAATGTCAACACCTGTCTTCCGTCGTACAGCCTCCCTGAACATCAATATTTTCTTTTCTATCACACTGTTGGTGGCATGCTCGCGCTTATATAGACTTCCTATCTGCTTCACAAAATTCAACTGCCCGTTGGTGTGTGGCTTTACCACAGGAATGATACGCTGTTTGCGCCTACCTGTGAAAAAAAGATACAGGACGAGAGCTGTGAGCATCATGTAGAAAGCGGTGGACAGCGATTTGTCGTTGAGGATATGTTTCAAAAGCGACACCTTGTTCTCTTCTTCCGAATCAGAGACAATCTCATCGTATTCGTTGAGCGGTCTTGGTGCCCTGACACGTGTGACAGGTTTCTTTTCCGCAAGGCTCATTATCCTCATAATGAGGTCGTAGTTGTCGTTCTCAAGGATTCCGTAGTTGGTGAAAAGTGGAGACAGGGTAGATACAACAATCCGTCCTTTGCCCCATCTGGCTGACATGACTACAGGCCATTCCTCTCTGTAGCTGGTTACCATTGTGACATGCTCTTTCCATTTCAACGGATATATCTTGGTGGTGTCCGTATCTGGGTTTTGCATCAAGGCTTTTAGGCAAAGAGACCTGGACAGTGTGAATGTGTGTCTTGAATATGTCTTGTCTCCCAAGAATGTGACTTTTTGAAAATCATTCTCCATCGGAGTCCCTGAGACATCTGTATTTATGAAAGTATGATCAACTCCAATCTTAGACGAGTCTTCCCACCACAAAGCGCACAACACCACGCTTCCGCCATGCTCAACAAACGCCATGACGCTGTCCATGTTGAAAAAAGCGTGACCCTCTGTTATCAGCATGGTCTCGCGTCCGTTGTCGTGGTGCTTTAGGAAATGGTTGACACTGGTGTCGGAGACTTGATAGCCGTAAGGGCATGACTTGCTCATAACGGAATCGAACACCATGCTCCCATAAGGCTGTCTGTTGTTGTGGTCGAAGGATAAATTCCATGAGTATTGGTGAGACAGGTAGTTGTATGTTAACCAGATGAAAGCGGAGAGAGCTATAATAGCAATGATAGCCGGCAATTTGTTTTTGAGCTTCATACCTCACCTCCTTTCTGGTCTTCATCATCAGCTTTCCCAACCACAGTCTCCATGATGGCTTTGGATGTCTCATAGTCTGTCTGGCCAGCTGCCTGGTCACCATATACTACCCGCAGAAATATGTTTGTGAGGCGCATGAAATCCAGGTTTGACGCCTCAACCGCATATTCCGACGGTGTGCGATGGGGCTTAAAGATCACACCTCCGCAGTCAATTAAGGATGCGAGCGATTTGAGATATGTGAACCGTATTGCCCGCCTCCAGTCACCCATGGTGGCGGCATCACGAATCTCGCGGTCGAAGTCAACACCTTCCACCACCAGTTCCTCGTCTGTGTCCTGAGATGTGTCAGGGCTTTGCTCAACGAGGTTTGCCTCTTTCTTTTCTTGTTTCTTGCCTCTTTTCTTGCCGGAGGCTTTGTATTTGTAGATAAGGAACACAATCAGAGAGAGGACGGCGATGGCGAGAATTATTATCACGGTCCATGTGAACGTGGGACTTATGTCGAAGTTGAGATTAGAACCTGAGTCGCTAATGCTGCCGATGTCATGTGCCGACGAGGACTCGGCCTGCTCTGGCTGGGGTATCTTCTGGCTGTAATAGTCGAAATCACCGGAGTCGCGGAACTTCGATATGACAGCAGTGTCGCAAACGAGTGTGTCGGTCAGCGCGTTCATGAGTCTCTCAGTTTTTCGAAGTTCTTAATCCGTTGTTTTATAGACATATGGCTGATGCGGTCTTCCACGGTGCCGTATTGGTATGCCTTACCCACGGTGATGAGTACAAGCACGAGTGATATGCTAATGAATATCAAGGTGTGTAGTGCGAAGAACAGCAGCCAGTAAACAGAGTATGCTACGAGATGCTTGGAAGGGTCATTGCCTATAAGCTCAATTTTGAATTCTCCGATTGCGCTGACTACCCATATCTCCCAAAGAAATATAAACGTGCATATTACCATCAGAGCCAGGATGAAAATCGGTGTGCTTGCACCGTGGGATTTCGTGACGTAGTTCGCGGACTTAAAAATACTCCCGCCATACGTTGAGCTTTTTGAGAGCAGAAATTCAGCGCGTGACAGTGACATGAGGAACATGACAACCAGTGTCAGCAGAATCAACAAGCCATAGCTGACGAAGTCGGATGGTATAATGACCAAAAGCAGAATGAGAATAATCACCGGCAATGCCATAAGTACCCACTTGGCTGTGTTTAAAACAAAATCTTTGCGTATGTCTTTAAACCTCAGTTTGTTCACATTTTCCGGACCTCTCTCTGCGGCGTTTATGACAGTGAAAGTCATAGGTACGACCGTGGAGACGGTGAATAGTGACGTGGCAATGATTATGATTTCACTTGCTGTGTCAGATAAGGAAATAGATTTTAGCATTTCCAAGTCTGTGCCATTCACGTCTATTCCTATCTCCTCCACTGTATAGACCAAAGCCATCATGATGGAGAAAGGTAACATGAAAGGCAGGCACAATCTCAGCAACACACGTATGTGCTCCCTCATGAAGGCGAAAGTAGTGTTGATTCGCTCTCCGTAAGTACGTTTCTGATATATGGTGTTTGCCTCGCTCATGTTGTCAGGAGTGTTTGAACCGTAAAGGATAAATGACAAAATAGACTACGACGAACGTGAATTCCACCACGATTGCCGCTATGCGCAGGGCGTCGGGCAGTTCAGTATGGCGTGTTATGAATCCCTCGATAAAGCCGGCAAGAATTGTGATGGGTATGATGCCAAGCATCATGGTCAGACCTTTCTTTGCTGACTGTTTGAATGCCTCGAAGCGTGAGTGCGTGCCGGGAAAGAGCCATCCGTTGCCCAACGTGATACCTGCCGCGCCTGAGAGGATGCAAGTCGGTATCTCCAAGGCTCCATGTTGCCAGATGGCGAGCACTGACTCCCAGCCATATCCATTCTGGAAGAAAAAAGTTTGGAAACTGCCGAGCATGATTCCGTTGTAGAAAAGGAAAACCAATGTGCCGATACAAGTAAATATACCTGAAATGAATGTGCGCAAGTCAACCATGAGGTTGTTGTATGTGATCATCACGAAAGAGGACACTTCGGGTGAGCTGTTGTAAACGTGTGTGGGTTGTCCGTTTGCTATGTTCTGAAGAGTCTGGTCCACATATTCATCCCCCAGAATCAGCCGTGAGTAGTTTTCGTCGGTGAGTTGTGAGAACACCCCGATAATGGTGAAGAGCATGAAAGCCAGAAAAGAGAACAAGAGGGATTTCCGGCACTCATACATTGTGCGCGGCAATAAACGCGTCCATATCCACACCAGTTTTTTCCATGTAAACGGATCCTTGCGGTAAATGCGGTTATGAAGCCGAAACGCAAGGTCATTCAAATATGCCGTGGTGTGGGAGTCTGGATAGTTTGTCTGGGCGAAAGCCAGGTCGGATGTGAGGTCGAGATACATGTCAGCCAGTTTGTCGGGAGTTGATTTACCCAAGTGCACGGAATTCCATATCTCCTGCCATTTTGCCTGGTTGCGCTTTATGAACTGACTTTCTTTCATGCTGCAAAATTACGAATATTCACCAAATAGACAAAACAAATCATGTTTTTTTTAGGGTATTGCAGTTGTTTCTTTCTCTTGATAGTATGATAACAGACAAAATCACTTAAATGTTTTTGCCATGTCAACTTTTTTGACTAATTTTGCCACGAATCGTGCGGCTATGGCCGCTTTTTTGAAGAAAAGATGAAACATACGTTCATAACCGGGCAATTTGTCAGGATTGACCAGCAACTGGCCAATGTAGGCCAGAGAATCACGGCAGCCATCATCGATTTGGTGATGAAATGCTTGGTCGGCCTGTTTCTCAGTATGTTTGCGGGGCTTATATCCTCAATGGTGGGATACGCACCGGTCGTCTTCACTGTCATTCTCCTGCCGGTTGTCACATACGACCTGATTTGCGAGTATTTCTTCAGCGGTCAGTCGTTAGGAAAGAAAGCGATGGGGTTGAAAGTGGTTGCGTCCGACGGCTCTCGTCCTTCATTCGTGGCTTGTGCCTATAGGTGGGCGTTTTACCTGCTTGAGGGATATACAGGCTTCGGGCTTGTGGTCATGCTTTTCACAAGGGAAAATCAGCGGTTGGGCGATGTCGCGGCCGGGACATACATTGTAAGCCAAAAGGTGCTTATCCACACCAGCACGTATCTTGCAAGGCGAAACCAATATCCCCCGGCATATATTCCGATGTATCCGCAGGCATCCCTTCTCTCAGAGAGGCAGGTTGAGCTTATAGGTGAGACAATATGGCTGAGGGGTGGTGACAGCATGGCCATGCAGACAGAGCTGGCTGGCAAAGTGTGCGCATATCTTGGAATTAACGTGGCGGGAGTCCCGCCTTTGCAGTTCCTAAACCAGATAGTTTACGACTACAGGTTTATGCTGATGGACGAGAGGGCATAGAAACGAAGATAATTAGATACTAAAGGATAGTTCTTTAAATATGAAAAGACTCAGATATACTTTTGTGGCACTCATGCTGTCCGTGGCGACTATGGCATGTGCCCAGATTATGAATCCCGTGAAATTCACCACGTCGCTGAACAAGGTGTCTGACACGGAGGCGGAAATCGTGTTCTCTGGAACCATAGAGCCGGGATGGCATGTCTATTCCACAGATGTGGGAGACGACGGGCCTACCGCAGCCACGTTCAACGTGGATAAAATCTCAGGTGCCGCGCTTGACGGTGGGCTGCGTGCCGTTGGCAACGTGATACGCAAGTATGACGATATGTTCGGTGAGGTTTTGTCTTATTTTGAAAATTCAGCCAAGTTTGTGCAACGCTTGAGACTGAACGGCGGACCGTATGAGATTGAGGGCTATCTTCAATATGGAGCATGTAACGATGAGTCGTGCATGCCGCCAAAGAATGTGGAGGTCAAATTCTCTGGAGAAGCACCCAAACCTGCCGCCAAGAAAGACCAGATAAAAGAAAAAGAGGCCTCAGACAAAGTTGTTGACGGGAAGAAAGAAAAAACAGCAGACGATAACCAGAAAGTGGAGACGGATGCACCTGACACCAAGCTAAAGGAAGAACCCGACACCCAGATTTCTGAGAATGTATCTGCTGCTGAAGATACATTCGTGGAGACTCTGGATTCAGCCGCAACAGACTCTATGCCCGTCGCTATTGCTGGAACGGGTGGGGAAGGACTATGGACTCCCGTGACAGACCAACTGAAAGCATTGGACTCAGATGGAGGGTCGTCGGCTGCCGACAGCCCTCTGTGGAAGATTTTCCTGCTTGGACTGCTCGGAGGTTTCGTCGCGCTCGTCACTCCGTGTGTGTGGCCGATTATTCCGATGACGGTAAGTTTTTTCCTGAAGCGGACAGGCGACAAGAGAAAGGGAATGCGAGATGCTTGGACCTATGGCCTGAGCATTGTCGTGATATATGTGTTGCTCGGACTTTTGGTGACCGCATTGTTCGGTGCGAGCGCACTCAACTCGCTTGCTACCAATGCAGTGTTCAACATATTCTTCTGCCTGCTTCTTGTGGTGTTCGCTGCCTCTTTCTTCGGGGCTTTCGAACTCACACTCCCTGCCTCATGGAGCAGCGCCGTGGACAACAAGGCGGAGAAGACCGGGGGGCTGATAGGCATTTTCCTTATGGCCTTCACCCTCACATTGGTCAGCTTCTCTTGCACAGGACCGATCATCGGTTTTCTGCTCGTTGAGGTTGCAGCCGACGGAGGGTCTATAATCGCTCCGACTGTGGGTATGTTGGGATTTGCCATAGCTCTGGCGCTTCCTTTCACCCTCTTCGCTTTGTTCCCTAGCTGGCTCAAGTCTGTGCCTAAGTCGGGAGGGTGGATGAACACGGTGAAGGTGGTGCTTGGATTTATAGAACTGGCGTTTGCACTGAAATTCCTGTCGGTGGCTGACCTGGCATACGGATGGCATCTGCTCGACCGCGAGACATTCCTGGCTTTGTGGATTGTGATTTTTGCGTTACTCGGTCTCTACCTTCTCGGAAAAATCAAGTTCAAGCATGACGATGACGACACCCATATCGGAGTGGTGCGTTTCTTCTTGGCTATTCTGTCGCTCTCGTTTGCCGTTTATATGATGCCGGGATTGTGGGGGGCGCCGTTGAAAGCGGTCAGTGCGTTTGCACCGCCGATGAAGACCCAGGATTTCAATCTTGCACCGGAGCAGGAAGTGAAGCCTATGTTCACCGATTATGAGGAAGGAATGGCATACGCCAAGGCTCACCACAAACCGGTTATGATTGACTTCACAGGTTATGGATGTGTGAACTGCCGTAAGATGGAGGCAGCCGTGTGGACCGACGGACAGGTTGCGTCGAAAATGACAGATGACTATGTGCTCATTCAACTTTATGTTGACGACAAGACCGCATTGCCTGAGCCATTTGTCGTGACTGATAACGGAGAGGAACGAAAACTGCGCACAGTGGGTGATAAATGGAGCTATCTCCAAAGCCATAAATTCGGAGCCAACGCCCAGCCGTTCTACGTGCTGCTCAACAACGACGGAAACCTACTCACCCAGCCTTACTCCTACGACGAGAACATCGACCACTACCTCGATTTCCTGAATGAGGGCTTGGAAAAATATATGTCTAAGGATGCCTTTTGATTACTGATCGTTATCATCTTGTATGAAGCCAATACGCGGCTTGGCTTATGGCGTGGCTCATTGGCCTGTAGCTCCGCTAATGCCATCGTGATGTTTTCTAATTGCATCCGTGTGCTTTCGTTGATATCGTTCTGGTCGTGAAGGATGTCTTCGATGTCAAGCTTCAAATCCTCAAAATCCTTACGCAATTGGGTTATGTCGGCTGTGGAGTTAGAAGCTGGTAAAGAAGTGACCATCCGGCGAATGGCAACAAACGCACGCATTATAGAAATGTTTACATCTATGGCTAATTCGCTGTTAAGTATTCCTGACAGCATTACAAGACCTTGCTCTGTGAAAGCATATGGCAACTTACGTGTTCCAACCCAACTTGAAATTCCATTTTGGAATATCAAGTCATTCCTCAACTTGTCAAATTCTTGTTTTGTGATTTGAAACATGAAATCAGGCGGAAATCGTCTGATATTTCTTTTTACTGCTTTATTCAGGTTTCCTGTTGTCACCTGATAAAGTTCGGCCAAATCACGGTTAAACATAACGCGTTGGCCACGCAACTCATATATTTTTCTTTGTATAACTTGAAGATCGTTTATGTTCCTTACTTGTCAATTCTTGAGTTTAGGTACAAATTTACATAATTATTTCGGTTTATAAGCCATACGAACAGAAAAGTTGATTTTCTTAAAAGAATTTTAACTTAACTTTCGCAAGTTGTATAAATGATTCACAAATATATACATCATTTTTTATATAATGAACTATTAAAGAGTCTCGCAGAAATAAAGGAAATGAATAATTGTGACAAAGTCACAATTGAGTGGAAATAGCAGAAACAACAACTCTGATTATTTCAAAAGTGCCAAAGGCACGTGGTTTTCTTATAGAGAATTTTGTCACGATTGCCTACGGCGAACTTTCTTCGCCTCAACATGTATAAGCAAGCTTGACATTGTATTCAGCTTAACCGAAAGTTTGGACAGATATTAAGCAAGCTTATCTCTGTGCTCGCTGCTCCAAAATTTCTGTCATTTCTTTTATTTGACTTTGGTCTTCCTCCTCCTTGCAAGGCATAGTCGAAACGAGTTTCGACTCTACTCTTGCTTCGTTCGTCGGTTCTGCGAGAAAAAAACATAAAAAATAACATGCGAAACGTGTA
>JAZUMZ010000343.1:0-9587 GCA_045603885.1 Bacteroidaceae bacterium
TTTATTAACGTTTAAAAGATATATGATTTTAAATGTGAAATAAAACTAAAAGAAAAAGCAATAATTATGTAGTTGGCAATAAAATTCGTAACTTTGCACTCGGAATCGAAAAGATCCTTCTTTGAAAGCACGTTCAGACATAAATTGTTTTAAGGGATTTCCATATTGAAAGAGAGGTTATTTCTATTAGTTAACACCTTTTCATTCAATCAAATCGCTTTTCCGTCGGAACGTTAAAAACAAAAAGAATATGGAAAAAACTTTGGTAATTTTGAAACCATGTGCTGTTCAGCGTGCAATCGTTGGACAGGTAACCGCACGTTTCGAGCGTAAAGGTTTACGACTGGCCGGGATGAAGATGATGCAGCTGACAGACGAGTTGCTCAACGAACATTACGCCCACCTTTCCAACAAACCTTTTTTTCAGCGCATAAAGAACTCCATGATGGCCGCTCCGGTAATATGCTGCTGCTACGAAGGTGTAGATGCAGTTGAGACAGTCAGAGCGATGACCGGTTCCACAAACGCCCGCAAGGCATCTCCCGGAACAATCCGCGGAGACTTCGGTATGAGTTTCCAAGAAAACATAATACATACATCAGACTCTCCAGAGAACGCAGTAGTAGAGCTTAACCGCTTTTTTAAGTCTGAGGAAATATTCGACTACAACCAAGCTCCGTTCCAATTCTTGTATGCCAACGATGAGTATTAGGAGAGTCAACAGATTAAAAGAACAGAAAACAACATTTTTATGGAATTGAATTTAAAAAAGAGAGTATTAAGTATCGCCGCAGGAGTTGCGGTAAGTATTTCATTAACAGCTCAGACACCTTTTGTTCCTGAGGTAAGCAAACCAATCGCCAGAACGATGCACGACGAGCGTCCGGGTGATGTTTTCGCACCGAATTTCACAAATATGTTTGCGTCCAACGCCAGTGCAAATACATCAGCCTCTACCAGTTACTACAACTCGGCCGATCTCATGAATCCCGCATCCCATATCTATACAGACTGGAAGAACAAAGGTGTGAAAGCAGCAGCCGGCTTTGCAAGCAGCCACACAAAGATAGACTTACGCGGTTTTCACATGCCCACTCCAAGTCGTAAGGTGACTTCACCTTTCGGACAGCGTTGGGGTCGTCTTCACGCAGGTCTTGATATAAAGGTTTACATTGGTGACACCATAAAGGCCGCTTTCGACGGTAAAGTTCGAGTTGTAGATTTTGACGCACGCGGCTACGGCAACTATGTAGTGATCCGTCATCCGAATGGTCTTGAGACTCTTTATGGACACATGAGCAAGCACCTTGTGAAAGACAACCAGATAGTACGAGCTGGTGATCCTATCGGTCTTGGTGGCAACACAGGCCGTTCCACAGGTTCCCACCTTCATTTCGAGACACGTATCTGCGGTGTACCTGTAAATCCTGCTTTGATGTTTGACTTTGCTCACCAGGACGTAACGGGCGACTTCTTCACAACGACCCAAAGTTACGGAACCAGATAAAAAAACAAATCCCAATGTATGATAAAAACGAGAGCGGGAATGCAAATTGCACTCCCGCTCTCGTTTTTATCATTTTAAATTAATTGTTAGTTTGTTTGGGGGCAGTCATGATTCCTTTAATAAAAAGCCTGGTAACTTGTTTTCCATTATCAGTAAAAACTGAAATTCCTTTGTTGAACCTTCCTGGATATTTGTTTCGACCGTCGTAGGTAACAGTAATAGTGCCGCTCCCTCCTGGCGCAATAAAATCCTTAGGATAGTCAGCTACGGTACAACCGCACGTAGTGGTTACATTGTTAATTACAAGTTTTCCATTTCCGACATTTTTAAAATTAAAAGTCACGGTTCTCACCGCATCATTTGATGGGAAAGTCCCAAGATCCACAGTTGTCTCCTCAAATTGTATCTGCGGTTTCTTTTTTGCATCAGCAGTAGAAACAAACACGAGCGACAAAAGCAGAAATAAAAAAATCTGTTTCCTCATTTTTAATAATTTATTGATTATAATATGACATAATTTTTTAAATATATAATGCAAAAGTACATTATTTTTTCCAAACTGCAATAAGTTTAGTAATCAATAAGGCATAATTTAAATATTTTTTGCTAACTTTGCAGTTTAAAGGCATTATTTTACAAGCATAATAAGAGAAAGAATAAAGAGAATATTTAAAAACAATTATGAAAGATAAAAACACCATTATTGGCTGGGTATTAATTGGATTGGTATTCATAGGCTTTATGATATACCAGAGCCACAACCAGCAGGAACAGGCCGAGTTGGCCAGAGAGAAGTACACTCAGGATTCAATAAATTATGTAAAAGAGCGCGCTCAGTTTGAGAAAGACTCCATAGCTCAGGCCCAAGAGCTTCTCACTGAAATGACAGACAGCACCAATGACTTCTATGCCGCTCGTCAAGGAGTTGACAGCACAATAGTTCTTGAGAATGACTATCTGCGTCTTAACGTATCTACCAAAGGAGGTCAGATTAGCCGTGCCGAGCTTCTTGACTCCACCTACAAAAGCCGTGATGCCCAGAGCAGCCATATTATCCTTTTCGACGAGAAAGACATTAAAATGGATTTTCTCTTCACCGGCAAATCCAAAAATATAAAATTCTCTGATTTTTATCTTAGCGCTAAGGATATACGCCAGGACTCAACAGGGCGTAACAATTCCGTCACAATGAGTTGGCCTTACGGTCCCCAGGGCTCATTGGATATTACTTATTCATTGATTCCCGGTTCTTATTTGGTTGACGTCACTGTAAAAGCCAACGGCATGTCTGACTTTTTTAACGCTGACGCCAACACGATGACCATAAACTGGTCAGAACATATGCGCCAGCAAGAAAAAGGCTTCGCATTTGAGAATCGCTACAGCACGATTACATATCGCGACACAGAAAACGACACCGAAGAACTGTCGTCAGGCGGTACCAATACAGAGGAACGTGAATCCGATATAGAGTCAAAGATGCGTTGGATAGCCTTCAAGACCCAGTTCTTCAGCCAGATTCTGATATCTGACGGCAATTTCAAAACCACCTACATGTATTCCAACATGGAGCAAGAGGAGGTACAAAACGGAACGAAATACCTGAAATGGCTTCGCAGCACTATGCAATCACGTTTTGACCCTTCAGGCAACGCTCCAACCAAGATGCATATGTATCTTGGCCCCAATAAATTCTCCACATTAAAAGCCAACGAACAGATTCTCAACGAACACCTTGGCAAAGACACCGACTATGACCTTCAAAGTATAGTGTATCTTGGCTGGCCTGTCGTTCGTTGGATTAACCGCTTTATTTTCCTTCCTGTATTCGACTTTATGACCCAGTGGGGTTTGAACATGGGAATTGTACTTATCATCATCACGTTGATAGTGAAATTCTGTGTGTTCCCGTTGATGAAGAAGTCATACCTCTCATCTGCCTACATGAAGGTGTTGAAGCCACAGGTTGAAGAGCTCAACAAGAAATACCCCAACAAAGAAGATGCCATGATGAAAAACCAAGAGATGATGCAGCTCTATTCTCAATATGGTGTATCTCCCATGGGTGGCTGTCTTCCTATGCTTATCCAGATGCCTATCTGGATTGCGCTGTTCAACTTTATTCCAAATGCCATCGAGCTTCGCAGCCAGTCATTCCTATGGGCAGACGACCTCTCTGCATTTGACGACGTAATCAAGTTCAGCGGAAATGTCTGGGGCATAGGAAACCATTTGAGTATCTTCTGCGTACTCTGGTGTCTTTCCACTTGGGTAAACACTTGGATCAGTATGCGCCAGCAGTCATATAATGCAGCCATGTCGCCCGAGCAGCAGCAAAGCATGGGTTGCATGAAATGGTTCTCTTACCTGATGCCCCTAATTTTCTTCTTCTCATTCAATAGTTACTCAAGTGGTCTGAACCTATATTATTTTGTTTCAGGTCTTTTATCCATCCTCATGATGTGGTATCTTCGTGCCACAACCGACGACAACAAACTTTTGGCAACCCTTGAGGAGCGTAAGAAGCACCGCAAGTCCAATCCGAAGAAAACCATGTCTATGATGGAACGTATGCAAGCCATGGCCGAGCAACAAAAGGCCATGAGAGAAGAGCAGATGAAAAGAAAGAAATAACATTATAATTTAAACAAGGAACAAGATGCACCGAAGAATATTATTTTCATTATTTATAGCTCTGGCAGCAATGGCGAACATAGACAAATTGGAAGCCCAAAGTTATATCGGCCGTCAGAAACCAGTTATAAACGACAGAAAGCTCACTCCCGAAGCATTGTGGGCAATGGGCAGGATAGGTGGTTGCGACGCTTCAGCCGACGGCTCCAGGCTGACATACAACGTAAGCTATTACAGTGTGGCAGAGAACAAAAGCCATACTGTAATATACACCCTCAACAGCGACGGCACAGGCGAACGCAACCTAACCACGTCTAAAGGCAGTGAGAATGGCGCCAAATGGCTCGGTAGCCAGATAACTTTTCTCGCTTCCGACAACGAAGGCGTGACACAACTATGGAAGATGAACTCCGACGGTAGCGTACGCCAACAACTATCCCATGGCAAACGTGACATAGAGGACTACTTATTCTCACCCGACGGAAAGTCGGTTCTGGTTATCCACACAGTGAAGAACCCTATTCAGAACTTCCATCCTCATTCCGACCTTCCCAAGAGCACAGGTCTGGTGATTGACGAGCAGATGTTCCAACATTGGGATGAATTTACGGAGCAGATTCCCCATCCCTATATCTACCATTTCAACGGTGATGAATTATCAACCGACCCTGTTGACCTGCTTGAAGGTGAGCCTTACGAAAGTCCGTTACGTCCGTTTGGAGGAATAGAGCAGCTGTCATGGAGTCCCGACTCCAAGCAAGTACTCTACACCTGCCGGAAAAAAACAGGCAGAGAATATGCCGTAAGCACAGACTCCGACATATACCTCTATGATTTAGAGAGCGGCAAGACCACAAATCTCTGTAAGCCAGCAGGATATGTGCAACCAACCTATGACTACACAAAATCTCTTCAAGACCAGGCAGCCAACCAGGCCATTAAAGACGGTAAAGACTACAATTTAGGATACGACACGAATCCCCAGTATTCTCCCGACGGCAAATACATTTCCTGGTTGAGCATGGAACGTGATGGCTACGAAAGCGATATCAACCGCCTTTGCGTCTATGACGTGAAGAGCGGTAAAAAAACATACGTCACCCAAAAATTTGAGAGCGGTGTTGACGACTATTGCTGGTCATCCGACAGCAAGACACTGTATTTTATAGGGGTATGGCATGGCACGACTATGGTTTACAGTACCGACCTCAATGGAAACATAAAAAAACTCACCGACAGCCAGCACGACTACACATCGGTTTCCATATGCGGCAATCAACTATTGTGCGGCCGTCAGTCAATGAAAGAAGCAAAAGAACTATTCTTGGTAGATCCCAAATCTGGCAAAGCCACCCAGGTAACTCATGAGAATCAATACTTTGTTGACAATATTGACTGGGGTGATGTACTTCCCCGCTGGTCAAAATCCGTTGACGGCAAGGATATCCTTTCATGGATAATCCTCCCTCCCAATTTTGACAAGTCAAAGAAATATCCCACTCTCTTGTTCTGCGAGGGAGGTCCTCAGAGTCCTGTAAGCCAGTTTTGGAGCTACCGTTGGAATATGCAGATAATGGCTTCAAACGGCTATGTGGTGGTTGCCCCCAACCGTCGCGGCCTGCCCGGCTTCGGCAAAGCCTGGTTGGAGGAAATCAGCACCAACTACACTGGTCGTTGCATGGACGACTACAAAAGCGCTATAGACGATGCTGCCGCCAACCTGTCTTACGTAGATAAAAAGCATATGGGATGTGTAGGTGCCAGCTTCGGTGGATTCAGTGTCTATTGGCTTGCCGGCAATCACGATGGCCGTTTCAAATGTTTTATAGCTCACGACGGAATATATAATCTTGAGCAACAATATGTTGAGACCGAGGAGGCTTGGTTTACGAACTGGGATTTAGGTGGAGCTCCCTGGCACAAAGACGCCCCTGTGATCCGCCGCACTTACGACAACTCCCCCCATAAGTTTGTTGACAAATGGGATGCCCCTATTCTGTGCATCCACGGCCAGCTTGACTACCGCATCTTGTTCTCCCAAGCCATCGCCGCCTTCAATGCCGCCCGCTATCGTGGCATACCCGCAAAATTGCTTCTCTTCCCCAATGAGAACCACTGGGTTTTGAAGCCTCAAAATGGAATATTATGGCAGCGTACATATTTCGGCTGGCTTGACAAATGGTTGAAATAGAACAACAAACACACTTTATAAAATCATTCCAAGAACAATCAAACAAACCATAAAACAATTATGTCCGAAGCAATTCAAAAAAAACTGAGTGATTCTGCAGCCGCCCGCTGGACCGCGCTTATAATCGTATCGGTAACAATGATGGCAGCATATTTCTTCACCGATGTCATGTCTCCTCTGGAGCCTCTTTTAACCGCCGCCAAAGAAGATGGCGGTATGGGTTTAGGCTGGACCAGCGATGAATATGGCTTTTTCTCCGGCAGTTACGGATTTTTCAATGTGTTTTTGCTCTTGCTGTTTTTCGGTGGCATTATTCTTGACAAATTCGGAATCCGCTTCACCGGAGTGATGTCAACAGTACTGATGTTTGGTGGTGCTCTGATTAAATGGTGGGCATTAAGCAATGATTTTGACGGTCAGTTGTTTGGCTACAGCACACAGGTGATTTACGCCTGTCTTGGCTTTGCCATCTACGGTGTCGGCTGCGAGATTGCCGGCATCACGGTTTCAAAAGTAATAGTAAAGTGGTTCACAGGCCATGAGTTGGCATTGGCCATGGGTGTTCAGGTGGCATTGGCCCGATTCGGTACAGCAGCCGCATTGAGTTTCGCCCTACCATTCGCCAAGGCTCACGGCGGAGTCTCATCATCTGTATTCCTTGGAGCCGCCCTTTTATGTATCGCCATGGTCAGCTTTTTGGTCTATTGCGTGATGGACAAGAAAGAAGACAAGGCAGCCGCAGCCTCCGACAGCGAACCAGAAGATCAGTTCAGGATGTCGGATTTGAAGCTTCTTTTCACCAACCACGGTTTTTGGTATATCACCCTGCTCTGTCTAATGTTCTATGCCGGTGTGTTCCCCTTCTTAAAATTCGCCACTAAGCTTATGGTTATAAAATATGGAGTGGACGAAGATCTTGCAGGCGCCATTCCATCGATGCTCCCCTATGGCACAATCGTCCTCACCCCACTCTTCGGCTACATCTATGACCGTATAGGCAAGGGTGCGACACTGATGCTTATAGGCTCCGTTTTGTTGACATTAGTCCACGCCGTATTTGCCGTTCCCGGTCTTACTTCCATAGCAATAGCCATCGTAATGATGGTATTTCTTGGAATTGCGTTCGGCCTGGTTCCCTCAGCCATGTGGCCGTCTGTCCCCAAGATAATCCCTATGCAACTGTTAGGTACCGCCTATGCCTTGATCTTCTACATCCAGAACATCGGCCTTTCGCTTGTTCCCATTATGATTGGCAAGGTAAATCAGGCAAACACCTCAGCAGACGGAACTATAGACTATACTATGACAATGACCATATTTGCGATATGCGGTGTCATAGCAATTATCATATCCATGCTTCTCAAGATGGAGGACAAAAAGAAGGGCTATGGCTTGGAACAGCCCAACATAAAGAAATAACGATATTTAAACAAATAACCCCTATAAAAACGACATTACTATGTTTAACGGACAACCCAAAGGGCTTTATGCCCTTGCTTTAGCAAACACAGGCGAGCGTTTCGGCTATTACACTATGCTTGCCGTGTTCACTTTATTTATAAAAGACAACTTTGGATTCGGCGAAGGAACTGCAGGAGTTATCTATTCCACATTCCTGATGCTCGTTTATTTTCTCCCCTTGTTTGGCGGAATACTTGCCGACAAGATCGGCTACGGGAAATGTGTTACCGTTGGTATCTCCATCATGTTCCTCGGCTATTTGTTCCTATCCATTCCTCTTGGCAGTGGTACAGCCGCCATCGTAGCCATGGGTGTGGCCTTGCTTCTTATTTGTCTTGGCACCGCATTGTTTAAAGGCAACCTTCAAGTGATGGTCGGCAACCTGTACGAGGATGCCAAATACTCCGGTCAGCGAGACAACGGTTTCTCATTGTTCTACATGGCCATAAACATCGGTGCTTTGTTTGCCGCCTCCGCCGCACTTGGAATAATGAACTACATGCAGACCTCATGGGGTTACAGCAAGGCAGACTCCTACCACTTTGCCTTTGGTGTAGCTTGCGTATCGCTGATTGTCTCCATCTTGATTTACTTCATGTTCCGCAACACGTTCAAACATGCGGACTATAACAGCAGCAAGCCGTCTGCAAGCGCCCAACCAGTTCAGGAAATATCCAAGTCAGAGACTAAAGAGCGTATTGTCGCGTTGTGTCTTGTTTTCGCCGTTGTCATCTTCTTCTGGATGGCATTCCACCAAAACGGCTCAACCCTCACATTCTTCGCTGAGCAATACACATCTCAGAGCGTGAGCGGCATAGAGACCATGTTCTTTGACGTATGGAATCTGGTACTTCTGATTCTCTTTGTTTACGGAATCTTCGGTCTTTTCCAGAGCAGCACATCCAAGGCACGTACCATCTATGGTATAGTAATGGTCGCTGCAATAGGCGGCTTAGTTGCCAAATACCTCGGCAAACCGGAAACCTTGGGAATCGAGGCTCCTATTTTCCAGCAGTTCAACCCCGCATTCGTTGTGATGCTTACCCCCGTCAGTATGGCCATCTTCGGCGCATTAGGCAAGAGGGGCAAAGAGCCGAAGGCTCCGTTGAAGATTGGTCTTGGAATGTTGGTTGCCGCAGCAGCCTATATCATAATGACCGTGTTCTGCATGGATCTTCCTCTTCCTGAGACCACAATGGTTGACGGCAAACAAGTAGCTGCCCACGTAGCAGATATTACTCCTAATCTGCTGATAATAACCTATCTGATCCTCACCTTCGCAGAGCTTCTGCTATCTCCTATCGGCATTTCGTTCGTATCGAAGGTGGCACCTCCCAAATACAAAGGTATGATGATGGGTGGCTGGTTCGTTGCCACAGCCATCGGTAATTTCCTCGTTGCCATACCAGCATTGATGTGGGGTTCTGATTTGAAACTGATTTGGGGCGTACTTGCTGCCATATG
The DNA here is from genome assembly GCA_045603885.1 of Bacteroidaceae bacterium. Classification (GTDB taxonomy): domain Bacteria; phylum Bacteroidota; class Bacteroidia; order Bacteroidales; family Bacteroidaceae; genus UBA3839. Next base: position 9,258 of record JAZUMZ010000343.1, read on the forward strand.
CCTTGTTTCCGCCGCTTTCATCTTCTGCATCCTGAAAAAGCTCAACAAAGTGGCATAAAAATACTTGTGAGGCGGTTCTTAATTGAACCGCCTCACAAACTAAGATGTACACCCGAAGGGAATCGAACCCTTATCGAAGGAACCGGAATCCTTTATTCTATCCATTGAACTACGGGTGCCTACCATAAGAGCTATATTTACCAGCTCTTTGCTCATGCAAAGTTACGACATTTATTTCAATTCGACAAACTTTTTACAAACAAATTAGACGTATCATAATAAGCACTAAAACAATGAAAAAACTTGTATTATTATCAACATTACTGGTGA
>JAZUMZ010000344.1:0-15455 GCA_045603885.1 Bacteroidaceae bacterium
TATCTTGCAAAGAAACAAATTTTTTGATTACTAAACAAATTTTAAGATAAAATATTTTTGTTTTAACACTTTTTCTTTGAATATTATTTCCGTACTACATTTTAGTGCCACACCAATTTGTCACCTGATTATAAGAAAAAAGCAGGACAGCCTTTCTTAGTTGTCCTGCTCTGATATGATTTAACATTTTTATATGTCTAATTCAATTTCTTCTTTCCCCAGAAAGTAGATGTGGCTGAGGGATATCCAGCCATCACAATTGTTGACACCCGTTTGGATGCTTCCCAGTCAAGTTCTCTGGCAAGACAGAGAGTGTAAGAGTTTCCGGATGCCGGTGTTACCTTGAGAAGGTTTTTCTCAGGATCTATCACTCCGCTTCCTGAGATTGCTCCACTAAGAATCACCCTGTTGAGCCCTGAGCTCGTCGTGAGTGGAGACGCCTTTACAACCAGCTCATTGGATGTTTTCTGCTTACCATAAGAATATGCAAGATCTATAAGCTCCCATGTACCTATAAGGTCGTCGCGTGAGATCGGCGCGTCGATTACCGCCGCATAGCGCTCGGGTGACACCACGGGCCATCCGTCAGTGGTCCAGTAGATACGTCTCACATGTCCCATCATTATGGCATTAGGTATCCAGTCTGTATTGATTGAGTAATCGGTTGGCTTACGTCCTTGAGAAGCGAAGAACCAGTTTCCTTTTCCGTCATCCCATACCGCACAATGGCTGATGCCGACCCATCCGTCGTGCTCAAGCGAGCTGTCGAACTGATAGGGGTGTGTCACCACAGGGAATGCGTTTCCGCCGTTGCTTGTCACGTTTGTACCGTCTTTTCCCGAGTATGGCCCATTGACATTCTTCGATCGTACGACACGTGTATTGTAAGGCACGTCGAGACCGTCGTAAGCTAGGAAAAGATAATAAAATCCTGTCTCTGGATTGTATATGACCTCAGCCCCCTCACTACCCTGCCATCGGCTTGACTTGTTGCGTGTGGCGATAAGTTTACCATGTGTTGTGGTCTGTCCTGTCCCTATACTCCATGGGTCTCCCACAGGGACCTTGGTATGTCCGGTCTCGGGGTCGAGCTCTATTGCTGCTATGCCACTATGCCATGATCCATAGATAAGCCAGTGCTCACCGTCTGGCGTGATGATGTAAGACGGGTCAATTGCATTGAACCGAGCATACGCGTTCCAGTCATTTGTGCTGTTGCGAGTATATGCTGTCTTGCTCTTGTCGGAAGCTGAGCACAACACTCCACCTTTATCGACCCATTTCCCTGAGGCTGGATCGTCGGTCTCCATCAGTCCTATCCACGCGGCCTCCGGCCAGCTGCCATCAAAGCTCCACGAGTTATTCTCATAAGTAAGCAATCCGGTCTTTATGCCCACTCCGTCAATAACGATTGAATAGTACATGCGGTAGAGGTGATCATTTACCTTGCGCATTGTCGGTGCCCAGAATCCAAGCCCCTGGAGCGTACTGACAGGTGCCACACCTCGTCTCTCACGATAGACGTTGACGGAGTCGAGCAGCCATGCTGGGCCTATGTCGTTACCATAGTTGTCAATATTCACCGGCATTGCCATGGAGTTGTTATATGAGCTGGCAGGCTCCCATTTAACCATATCCTTTGAGCGGCGCACATAGAAATGTCCTTTTCCTTCCTGAGGATTGCCAAATCCAGCATCGGTCTGCGACATATAGTAATATCCGTCTGCAGCCTTCATGACCGTTGGGTCATGCACGTTGGCAAGTTGCCAGTTAGTGCGGTTGTTCCAGCCGGCTATGCTTCGGTAGTCATCAGAATATGTGGGATAGTAAGTGGTGTATTTTTTATCACGGTATGCAAGATATTCACGCATCAACGCATCGGGGGCCTTGAAATAAAGGCTGTCTGTCTCCCTAAGCAGGAATGTATTTTTGTCTCCGTCTGTCATTGAGATCATCAACGTGTCGTTTCTGCCTTGCAAAACCTGAGCCGTGGTGCTGTAGGGCAAAATGCGTATTGCATCGACATATGGTAACTTGTAAACCAACACATTATAGGATGATTTGGGAACCACATACAGATTAGACGGCATGGAGCCACCAACAGAATAGACCTCTATACCAGCTATAAAATTGACAATCTTTACCACATCAGAGATATTGACCGAGCCGTCGGCACTCACGTCGGCTTGCGATTTAGAATAGGTTGTCTCTCCCGCTATATATCCTATGACCGCCACGACGTCGCTGATGTTAACCTGCCCGTCGCCATTCACATCGCCGGCAGAGTTGGCTTTATCGAAAACCAGCAGCCGCTTACCTCTCAGGCTGAACGACCGTTTTTCTCCATTATCATAAACGGCATCGGCATAATTCTCGTATGACGCGGTTCCGTCGCCATCGATGTCCTCACGTACCTGGCGAAATCCGACAGCTCTCAAGTTGGAGAACCCTAAAGCCTCATAATTACCATCGCTGTCTATAAGATAGAGTTCATATTTCTCATCATCGGCCGCAAACGCACCAACCCCACAAGAAAATGTCAGCAGAACCACCAATAGTCTAAAAAAACGCTCCATAGATTCTTTGTTTATATAAAATGTATTTAATCGTTAAAAATATCCTTATTCTACCACCACCATCCACCGCCTTCAATTGTAAACTTCACCTGAAGGTTAACGGCTTTTGCCTTCTCATGATGACGGTACTGCATAAGAACCGTGTGTGTGTCGCCAGAGTAGCAGTTGTCCGGATGACATCCGCAGTTGAGTGTAAAAAGGTCGTTGGACTCGATATACACATGTCCATATTCCCATGCATTGGTGTCTCCTTGGTCATCAAACCATGCCCCGTAGCTCTTGGCAGCAGTATTCGTCCCTTCGGTTCCATCAGAATAGTTGAGTGGCACGAGGTCAAGGGTGGAAGAAGTCAGTGTGGCGGCATCAACGCCGAAAAGTCTGGCCAGCTCTGTTTTATCCACCTTAACCTGAACATTCTGGCTGTAGTTTAAATTGTATTGTAGTGTGTATTCCTGTTTGATGGTTCCAACGAGTGAATACTCATCGGGTATCTCAATCTCACCCGTATCGTCAGGCTCAGGATATGCCTCAATGACAGGGTTCAGGAAATCAAGGCGGTTTTTCAACCACTTTTTCATTTTCTCTATTTCTGTTGAGAAATTAAACCCATTGGCAGGCCAGCGTTCTGAATCGCGTACATAAGGCGATGAGAATCCTTGGGTTTTCTTTTTCTGCAAAGAGTTGAGAGCGTCGATATAATGCTGTGTCTCATCCCAATTGCGTTTGAAGATGTCTGCGGACACATTGTTCCACAGCTCCTTATAATGCTTCACAAATTGTCCGTTTCCGAACATGTCAGTAAAAAAGCGCGGGCACTTGTAGTCACCGTTTCGGTCATAGGGTCGTGTTCCGAGTAATGTCTTTGTATAGCTCTGGAAATAGGTGTGTCCCGTATACATGTCTGACCAGCGGAAGTCGAAACCTGCATCCCAGTCCCAGGCCGGGCCAAAGGTGAACTTACCTCCCTTGTCACGGAACAGGAATACGCTACGTGGAGCAGATAGCTCCACATTATATACATATTCCTGAAGTTGTATCATTCGTATGTAAGAATCAATATCGAGCAGCGAGTCAACCTGTTTGTAATTATGCGCCTTTATTGCTTTTTCCAACTCACCAAACTCCGCTTTCACGTCAGCGAGTTGTTCCGCTGTCAGCTCCTTTGGACTTTTTACCTGCATCGGCATATTATAGACTTCTGTCCAAAAATTATTGTCACCAGGATTTAATGTCGGCCCGTCATCAACGTCAAGGGTAAGCAGAAGTCCTTCTGCCGGGTCAATCGCCACACGATCCCCCCCCACCTCAACCTGCTCGGCAATCTGGTATATACCTTTATACTCACCGTTGATGAATAGTTCGGCAAATCGTACAGCAGTGGTGAACGGCAAGCCCATCCAGTCTGCGGTGACACTGCAGAAAGTGTTCATCATCTTTGTGATGTCGCGGTAATTGGCAAGCAACACCCAGTCTTTATTCTTGTTAATTCCCAATAGTTTTGATGACTGATCGAACTTAATCCTGTATGGCTTCTTAGCATACCATTCCCACGTTGAGTTTCCCCTTCCGCGTATATTAGCCGGCAAAGAGTTGTCGGGATACTCCCCCATAGCGCCTATGGACACATAGCAATGTACATAATCTGTTTTGGAAGAAATGTCTGACCCGTCATCCGTAGTCACATATATTGCGAATGTCCTGTATTTGTCTTTTCCCCAACTTTGAAGACTGTTGGATAGTGTTATGCCGTCAGCAGTTGCGTCGTAGCTATTCGTTGTTTTCAATTTAAAAGGTACGACTATGTCTTCACCCGTCTTGAGATGAGCTTTCACCACAGAATTTCCTTTGTCGAAGTCGAAGAACGAGACATCTTGAAATCTCACAGGAAAGAGCCATTCGCAATCGTCATAAAACAAATGCATCTGATACCATCCCTGGGCATTGATGGAAGACCAGGAAAGAATCATCAACAAAACAGAAAGACAAAAACGCGACATAGCACCTACTATTGGCAGATAATTATTATATGGTTGTTTTTACAAATAATATGCAAACTTACTAAAATTATAAGAGAAAACGAAATAAAAGTACTAAAAAAAATAAAAACCGCATCTCAAACTGGTGAGATACGGTTTCTTTTCTATATTTTCCAAGCACTTCAAGGCTTGGTATCGTATTATAGCTTAAAGACGAAAGCTGGAATTTACTCCGCCTTAGGCGCCTCCTCAGCAGCCGGTGCATCCTCTTCTGCCTTAGGAGCATCCTCAACCTTTGTCTCCTCAGCCTTAGGTGCCTCCTCAGCCTTAGGAGCAGCCTTGCGGGCGCTGCGGCGTGTGCGCTTTTTCTTAACTTCCTTGGCCATGTTCTCATCAAAGTCAACAAGCTCGATGAATGCCATGTCGGCAGCGTCTCCATAGCGGTGTCCAAGCTTGATGATACGAGTGTATCCACCCGGACGGTCACCAACTTTCTGAGCTATATTTCCGAAAAGCTCTGTGATAGACTCTTTTCTCTGGAGATAGCTGAACACCACACGTCTTGATGCGGTTGTATCCTCCTTTGCCTTAGTGATCAGAGGCTCAACATACTTACGAAGTTCCTTTGCCTTCTGAAGGGTCGTAGTGATGCGCTTGTGCTCAATCAGAGATATAGCCATATTTGCCAACATAGCCTTTCTGTGAGAAGCCTTACGACCAAGATGATTGAATTTCTTATTGTGTCTCATCGCTTAATCTTAATCTTTGTCTAATTTATATTTGGAAATATCTGTCCCGAACTGAAGATTCATGTTCTCAAGGAGCTCATCAAGCTCGGTGAGCGACTTCTTACCGAAGTTGCGGAACTTGAGCAAATCTGTCTTGTTAAATTGCACAAGGTCGCCCAGTGTCTCCACTCCTGCCGCCTTCAAACAGTTGAGAGCGCGTACGGAGAGATCCATATCGACGAGCTTTGTCTTAAGCAACTGCCGCATCTTGAGTATCTCCTCGTCAAATTCCTCGTTGTGCTCGAAGTCATTGTTCTCGAGAGTTATCTTCTCGTCAGAGAACAACATGAAGTGATAAATGAGAATCTTGGCTGCCTCTTTAAGTGCTTCCTTCGGATGTATAGATCCGTCGGTAGTGATTTCAAGAATCAGTTTCTCATAGTCTGTCTTCTGTTGCACACGGTAGTTCTCCACTGCGAATTTGACGTTGCGGATAGGAGTATAAATCGAGTCAATAGCCAGCTGGTTTACCTCCTTGCAGAACTCACGGTTCTCGTCTGCCGGAACATACCCCCTGCCCTTATTGACTGTCAATTCGATATCAAGAGTTGCTCGCGGATCTAAATGGCAAATAACCAATTCAGGATTTAACACTCCAAATCCACTGAGATAATTCTGAATATCTCCTGCTTTGAACTCTGTTGCGTTGGCTACGGAGATGGTAACTTTCTCAGAATCCACTCCTTCGACAACCTGCTTGAACCTCACTTGCTTGAGATTCAAGATAATGTTAGTAACATCTTCCTTAATGCCTGGTACAGTCGAGAACTCATGCTCAACGCCATTAATTCTAACGGTGTTGATGGCATAACCCTCAAGAGATGACAAGAGTATTCTGCGAAGCGCATTGCCCACAGTGATACCAAAGCCTGGCTCCAAGGGTCGGAACTCAAACTTGCCGACTTTATCGGTAGAGTCCAACATTATTACTTTTTCTGGTTTTTGAAATGCTAATACCGCCATTGTTATTATTATTTATTTAGAGTACAACTCGACAATCATCTGCTCTTTGATATTCTCCGGGATTTCAGCTCTCTCTGGAATATTGATAAGCTTACCACCCATGACATTCTCGTCCCACTCAATCCAAGGATACTTGCTGTGGTTGAATCCTGCGAGAGCGGCGTTAATCACCTCAAGTGACTTAGCCTTCTCCCTGACTGCTACAATCTGTCCCTTCTTCACAGAATAGGATGGAATGTTCACCACCTGACCGTCAACAGTGATGTGACGGTGACTGACGAGCTGACGAGCAGCCGCGCGTGTTGGAGCGATACCAAGACGATAAACGATGTTGTCAAGCCTTGATTCGAGGAGCTGAATCAGCACCTCACCGGTTACTCCGCCTTTAGCTGACGCTTTCTCAAAGAGGTTGCGGAACTGACGCTCAAGCACACCATAAGTATATTTTGCTTTCTGCTTCTCAGCGAGCATCAATCCATACTCTGACTGCTTTCTGCGACGGTTGTTTCCGTGCTGTCCAGCAGGATAATTTCTTTTAAGCACTTTGCCTGACCCGAAGATATCCTCACCAAAACGGCGTGAGATTCGAGTCTTAGGTCCTATATATCTTGCCATAAATCATTGTTTTTTGTATGTGCGATAACAAACGAACAGCAGCCGCGGCTGTAGAAAGGAAAGATACAGCCCATAAATAGCCGAATGCTCCGCACTTTATAAATTACTCTTATACTCTTCTTCTCTTAGGAGGACGGCATCCGTTGTGTGGCAGCGGAGTGACATCGATAATCTCAGAGACTTCGATACCAGCGCCGTGAACGCCACGTATAGCAGCCTCACGTCCGTTACCTGGTCCCTTGACATATGCCACAACCTTGCGAAGTCCGAGGTCATACGCAACCTTTGCGCAGTCTTGAGCTGCCATCTGAGCTGCATAGGGAGTGTTCTTCTTTGAACCTCTGAAGCCCATCTTTCCGGCAGAAGACCATGATATAGCCTGTCCTTCGCTGTTTGCCAAAGTAACAATGATGTTGTTGAATGATGAGTGGACATGCAGCTGACCTTGTGCGCTGATTTTAACCACTCTCTTCTTTGCAGTGCTTGTTTTCTTTGCCATATACGATTATTATTTAGTAGCCTTTTTCTTGTTTGCGACAGTCTTTTTCTTTCCCTTACGGGTACGTGCGTTGTTCTTGGTGCTCTGTCCGCGGACAGGGAGTCCGAGACGGTGGCGGATACCACGATAGCAACCGATGTCCATCAGACGCTTGATGTTCAGCTGGACTTCGCTTCGCAAATCACCCTCCACCTTATAGTCGGCAGAGATGACGGCACGGATCTTACCAGCCTGCTCGTCGGTCCAGTCTTTAACTTTAATGTCTTTATCCACTCCGGCCTTCTCTAAAATTTTGGCGGAGCTGCTGCGTCCGATACCGAAAATATAGGTTAACGCAATTTCGCCTCTCTTGTTCTGTGGGAGGTCAACACCAACAATTCTTATTGCCATATATTATATTTATTTTATTAACAACAGAATTAACCCTGACGAACCTTAAACTTAGGGTTCTTCTTGTTTATAACGAACAGACGTCCCTTACGTCTTACGATAACGCAGTCAGGAGTACGTTTCTTCAATGATGCTTTAGTTTTCATATTTCGACTTGTTTTGTCAATTATTTGATGAGATATGGACTCACCGCAGATTATTTATATCTGAACACAATTCTTCCTTTGGACAGATCATAGGGAGACATCTCCACTTTAATCTTGTCACCTGGCAGTATTTTGATGTAGTGCATCCTCATCTTTCCTGAGATATGCGCTATAATCTCGTGTCCGTTTTCGAGCTCAACCCTAAACATGGCGTTAGAGAGAGCCTCTACGATCTTGCCGTCTTGTTCTATTGCAGATTGCTTTGCCATAGTGTCAAATTGATTTTTCTCTTAATACTTGTTCTATAAACTCAAACGATGAGAGGATGTCTGCCTTGCCTTTGCGTACACAAACGGTATGCTCATAATGTGCGGCTGGCTTATGGTCCTGGGTGTACACCGACCACTTGTCCTCACTTGAGAGGAATACCGCCGGGTTTCCCATTGTGATCATCGGCTCAATTGCTATGCACAGGCCGTCTTTCATCAAGATTCCGTTTCCACGTCGCCCATAATTGGGAACCTGGGGATCCTCGTGCATCTCCCGTCCTACACCGTGCCCGACAAACTCACGAACTACTCCGTAGTGTTGTGCGACATTGTGCTGCTGAACGGCAAAAGACACATCTCCTATGCGTTTCCCGGCCACCGCCTGTTCGATGCCCTTATATAAAGACTCTTTGGTTGTGACCATCAGTTTTCTGACTTCCTCACAGACTTCGCCTACAGGAAAAGTGTAACATGAGTCACCACAATATCCCTCTAAACATGTGCCGCAATCAATCGACACTATATCGCCCTCTTTGAGAGGCTTGTCATCCGGCACTCCATGTACGACGACATCATTTACCGAAGTGCAGATGCTTGCCGGGAAGGGGGAGCCATAAGGATTAGGAAAGCCTTTGAATACCGGTGTTGCCCCATGGTCACGAATGAATTCGTCGGCCACCCTATCGAGTTCCTTGGTGGTGACGCCTGGCCTTATGAGCTTTGCCAGCTCAGCCAGGGTCTTAGCCACTAGGATATTTGCATTTCTGAGGAGTTCAACCTCATCGTCAGTCTTAAGATAAATCATCTTCCACCACCTTCTTTTTAATGAGCTCCGCGAATACGACCGGTATCAAGAATACCGTCGTAGTGGCGCATCAGAAGGTGTGTCTCAATCTGCTGCAGTGTGTCGAGCACCACACCAACAAGGATAAGCAACGATGTTCCTCCGAAGAAGCGTGCGAATCCCTGCTGAACACCAAACATACCGGCAAAGACTGGGAGAATGGCGATGAATGCAAGGAACAGAGACCCCGGCAGCGTGATTCTCGACATAATTTTGTCAAGGAACTCTGCAGTTGCGCTTCCCGGCTTCACGCCAGGAATGAATCCGTTGTTGCGCTTCATATCCTCAGCCATCTGCTTTGGGTTGATGGTAAGTGCGGTATAGAGATATGTGAACACAATAATCAAGATTGCGAATATCACGTTGTAGAGCCAGCTTGATGGATCGCTGAGCAGGCGTACACCTGTGCTTTCCTTACTTCCGAGCATTCCGCCTACAAACATAGGCACGAACATAATAGCCTGTGCGAAGATGATAGGCATCACGTTGGCAGCGTAAGGCTTAAGAGGAATATACTGACGGGCTCCTCCATAAGAACGGTTGCCCACAACCCTCTTTGCATATTGTACAGGTACACGTCTCACTCCTTGAACGAGCATTATGGCAGCTGCTATGACAGCGAACCAAGCCACAATTTCGATAAGGAACATAACAAGTCCACCTTGTCCCTGCGAGCTTGTCCTTGCTGCAAACTCCTGAGCAAAAGCCTGAGGGAAGTCGGCAATGATACCAATCATGATTATGATAGAAATACCGTTACCAATTCCTTTGTCGGTGATTCGCTCTCCGAGCCAGAGCACGAACATACTACCTGCAGCCATGATGATTGTGGACGTAATGGAGAACATTGTCCAGTCGATTCCCTCGTAAAGAGCTCTTGTTCCCACCTGCATATTCAGGTTGAGAAGATAAGAGGGTCCTTGTACAAGTAGAATCAACACTGTCAAATAACGAGTGTACTGGTTGATTTTCCGACGTCCGCTCTCACCCTCGCGCTGCATTTTCTGGAAGTATGGTACCACCAGACCGAGCAGCTGCATCACGATTGAGGCAGAGATATACGGCATGATACCAAGTCCAAAGATAGATGCCTTCTCAAAAGCACCACCTGTGAACATGTTGAGAAGTGCCATAAGTCCCTCACTAGTCTGATTATGCATGGCCTCTTTGATTGCGGCACGGTCTACTCCCGGCAAAACTATCTGGCAGCCGAAGAGATAGACAGCCGTCAGGCCGAGCGTAATCAGGATGCGGGTGCGCAACTCCTCAATACGCCATATATTGGTGACCGTCTTTATTAATTTTAACTCACTAAACTTTTTCATTGCTCAATACAATTTTACAGCTTTACTGCAGTTCCACCTTTCTCTGTGATAGCGGCCTCGGCTGACTTGCTGAATGCATGTGCCACAACATCAATCTTTGATGTGAGCTCACCGTTGCCAAGAATTTTCACAAGCTGGTGCTTATTGATGAATCCTCCCGCAATCAGGTCCTCAACCGTGATTTTCTCAAGTTTCTTGCTGTCAGCCAGAGCCTGGAGTGTTCCGAGGTTGATAGCCTTGTACTCTATGCGGTTGATATTCTTAAATCCGAACTTAGGCACACGACGCTGAAGAGGCATCTGACCTCCTTCGAATCCAATCTTACGGGAATATCCGGAACGTGCCTTGGCTCCCTTGTGTCCGCGAGTTGATGTGCGGCCCTTGCCAGAGCCATAACCGCGTCCCACACGCTTGCTGTTATGTGTGGAGCCTGCTGCCGGTTTTAAATTATGTAATTCCATTATGTGAATTGTTTACTAGTTGTTAGAATAATGAACAATCTCTTAGTCAATCACCTCAACCAGGTGTGCCACCTTGCGAATCATTCCGCGCAGTGATGGCGTATCCTCACGCTCCACCACCTTGTTCATCTTGGTAAGTCCGAGTGAGTCGAGGGTTCTCTTCTGGTCAACTGGCCGGTTGTTGCGGCTCCTGACCTGCTTAATTTTTATTGTTGCCATAATCTGAGCCTCCTTATCCATTGAATACTTTAGTAAGACTTACGCCGCGGTTTTTAGCCACAGTCCTTGGGTCTCTCATGTTCGCCAAGGTAGCGATTGTTGCCTTCACAAGGTTATGAGGGTTTGATGACCCCTTACTCTTAGCGAGCACATCGGTAATGCCGATACTTTCGAATACAGCACGCATAGCACCACCTGCCACAACTCCTGTACCTTCGGCAGCTGGCATGATAAGCACTCTGGCTCCACCAAACTTTCCGTATGCCTCATGAGGCACTGTACCGTTGAGAACCGGAATTTTGACAAGGTTTTTCTTAGCCGACTCCACGCCCTTTGCGATAGCGGCTGTCACTTCGCCAGCTTTTCCAAGTCCGTAGCCGATCACTCCCTTGCCGTCGCCTACAACGACGATAGCAGCGAAGGTAAAGGTACGTCCACCTTTTGTTACCTTCGTAACACGATTAATAGCAACCAGTCGGTCTTTCAACTCGACGTCGTTTCCTATCTTAACTCTATTAACCATAATTCTTATTAAAATTTAAGTCCAGCCTTACGGGCAGCCTCAGCCACCTGCTTAACTCTACCATGATAAAGGTAACCGTTGCGGTCAAACACTACAGTGTCGTAACCAGCCTTGATTGCCTTCTCAGCTACTAACACTCCGACTTTCGCAGCCTGCTCAGTCTTGTTCATCTTCTCCATTCCAAGGGAGCTGGCAGAAACCAATGTCTTAGCGGCTTCGTCGTCAATAATCTGAACGTAAATCTGCTTGTTGCTTCTGAAAACAGACATACGCGGACGCTCAGCAGTACCAGAAATCTTACTACGTACTCTATATTTGATTTTGATACGTCTTTCTATCTTTGTTATCATTGTCTCTTACAGTTTTAATTATTTAGCACTTGCTGACTTACCAGACTTTCTTCTAATCACTTCTCCCTGGAAGCGGATACCCTTGCCCTTGTATGGCTCAGGCTTGCGGAATGAACGGATCTTTGCGCACACCTGTCCGAGAAGCTGCTTGTCGCATGATTCGAGCATGATGAGCGGATCTTGGTTTCTCTCCGACTTTGTCTCCACTTTCACTTCTTTCGGCACTTCAAACACGATTGCGTGTGAATAGCCGAGCGCAAACTCCAGCACATTACCCTGGTTGCTCACGCGGTAGCCCACTCCCACGAGCTGAAGGGTCTTCTTGTAGCCTTCAGAAACGCCGACAACCATGTTGTTAATCAAGGCGCGGTACAGACCGTGGAAAGCATGGCGCTGTTTTGTATTGTCAGTCAATGCGTTGGTATCCTCCTCAAGTGTGAGTGTGGCATCCTCCAACTTCAACTTAATCGACGGGTGAACATATTGAGTAAGCTCTCCCTTCGGTCCTTTGACCGTAACAATGTCATCCTTATGAGTGATAGTCACTCCTGCAGGAATATTAATAGGTAATTTACCAATTCTAGACATTATAAATCCTCCTGTTAATTAATAGACGTAGCAAAGCACCTCGCCTCCGACCTTAAGCTCTCTGGCTTCCTTGTCGGTCATTACACCTTTGGACGTTGAGAGAATCGCAATTCCCAGTCCGTTAATAACTCTCGGCATGTCTTTGTAGCCCGTGTACTTTCTCAGTCCGGGACGTGACACTCTTTTCAAGCACTGAATGGCGCTTGCCTTTGTCTCGGCATCGTACTTCAACGCAATCTTGATCGTACCTTGTGGTCCGTCTTCAATGAACTTGTAGTTGAGCACATAGCCTTTCTCGAAGAGGATTTTAGTGATGTCCTTCTTCACGTTTGACGCGGGAACCTCTACAACCTTGTGTTTAGCCATGATTGCGTTCCTCAGTCGCGTCAGATAATCTGCTATAGGATCAGTCATAAATGAATTAAATTAATCGGGGCACCCCGACAATATTTAAAAAGTTAATAAAAAAGTAGTTCTGATTTTGTTTACCAGCTTGCCTTCTTAACCCCAGGTATGAGTCCTGCTGAAGCCATTTCGCGGAACTGAATACGAGAGATACCGAACTGGCGGATATATCCACGTGGACGTCCGGTAATCTTACATCTGTTGTGCAGACGTATAGGGTTGGCGTTTGCAGGAATTCCCTGCAGTTTGCGTGCTGCCTCGTAAGCCTCCTCTGGAGTGCCGGTGGCCACGATTTTCTTCAAAGCTGCTCTCTTGGCAGCATATTTAGCACACATTCTGGCGCGTTTCACCTCGCGGGCCTTCATTGATTCTTTTGCCATATCTGATTATTTTTTAGCGTCCTTAAATGGAAGTCCGAATGCCTTGAGAAGCGCATAACCCTCCTCGTCGGTATTCGCAGATGTCACGAATGTGATGTTCATACCCTGGATCTTGTCGATCTGGTCGATGTTGATTTCCGGGAAGATAATCTGCTCCTGGATACCCAGAGTGTAGTTTCCTCTGCCGTCGAGTTTTGACTCGATACCCTTGAAGTCGCGGATACGAGGGAGAGAGACGCGTATAAGTCTCTCAAGGAACTCATACATTCTCTGTCTGCGAAGTGTAACCATCACTCCAATTGGCATCTTCTTACGAAGACGGAAGTTGGAGATGTCCTTCTTTGACAATGTAACGACAGGTTTCTGTCCTGTGATCTGAGCGATTTCCTTGACAGCGACCTCGATTATCTTCTTGTCGGCAGTAGCCGATCCCAGTCCCTGGTTGACAACGATCTTCTTCAATACAGGAATCTGCATGGGAGAAGAATAGTTGAACTGTTTCATCAATGCCGGAGCGATCTTCTCGGCATATACGTTCTTTAAGTTTGCAGTATTAGCCATTATAATTCCTCTCCTGATTTTTTAGCGTAACGAACTAATTTACCATTAGCTCCGATCCTGCGTCCAATTCTTGTGGCCTCACCTGTCTTAGGGTCAACCACGTTGAGGTTTGAGATATGGATCGGCGCCTCTTGCTTAATAATGCCACCCTGAGGGTGCTGAGCGCTCGGTTTGGTGCTCTTAGACACCATATTGACGCCCTCGACGATTGCGCGCTGTTTCTTCACAAGAACAGAGAGCACCTTGCCCTTCTGGCCCTTGCTGTTTCCAGCGTTGACAACAACCATGTCGCCTTTCTTGATATGTAACTTACTCATTACTGGTTTCTTTTAAATATTAAAGCACTTCTGTAGCCAAGGAAACGACCTTCATGTTGACAGCGCGAAGCTCACGTGCAACAGGTCCGAAAATACGGCTACCTCTCATCTCTCCTGCGTTGTTGAGCAGGACGCAGGCGTTGTCGTCGAAGCGGATATACGACCCGTCGGGACGTCGAACCTCCTTCTTTGTCCTGACGATGAGCGCCTTGGACACAGTTCCTTTTTTCACCTCTGGCGGTGCAGTAGGTATAGAGCTCTTCACTGCCACGACAATCACGTCGCCAACAGATGCGTACCTACGCTTTGTACCTCCGAGCACACGGATGCAAAGCACCTCGCGCGCGCCGCTGTTATCTGCAACGATGACTGTTCATTCTGTCTGTATCATAATTACTTAGCTCTTTCTACGATTCTTACTAATCTCCATCTCTTTGTTTTGCTCAACGGACGGGTCTCCATAATCAGCACGGTGTCACCGATGTTGCACTCGTTTTTCTCGTCGTGAGCATGGTATTTCTTTGTCTTGCTGACAAACTTACCATAAATAGGGTGCTTCTCCTTGAACTTAGACGCAACCACGATAGTCTTGTCCATCTTGTTGCTTGTAACGACACCCGTTCTCTGTTTTCTAAGATTTCTCACTTCCATGTGCCTTTATTTATTAAGTTCTCTACTGTGAAGCTCGCACTTCATACGGGCGATGTCACGACGCAACTTCTTGATCTGAGAATTGTCCTCAAGTGGAGAGATGCTGTGGTTGAACTTCATTGTCGCATAGTTAGCGCTCTCGGTCTCAATCTTCTCTTTCAGCTCTGCTGTTGAGAGTTCTCTTATTTCTGCAATTTTCATGATAATCAAGCGTTTTGGTCGTAGTCACGTCTTACAATAAACTTAGTCTTCACAGGCAGTTTCTGGGCACCCAGGCGAAGAGCCTCCTTGGCTACTTCGAAGGGAACACCCTCTACTTCGAAAAGAATACGACCAGGCGTCACAGGTGCAACCCATCCTGCGGGGTCACCCTTACCCTTACCCATTCGCACGTCAGCAGGCTTGCGGGTGATGGGCTTGTCGGGGAAGATGCGGATCCACACCTGGCCCTCACGGTTCATGTAACGGTTGATGGCAACACGTGCTGCCTCAATCTGACGGCTGTCAATCCACTTGGCATCCATGGTCTTAATGCCGAAGCTTCCGAAAGCCAGTGTCGTACCTCTGTGGGCGTTGCCTTTGTTGCCGCGTCCGTCCTGAGGTCTTCTA
>JAZUMZ010000345.1:0-4753 GCA_045603885.1 Bacteroidaceae bacterium
GGATATGACGAGGGCGGTCAGCTCACTGAGGCCGTAAGGCGTAAGCCATACTCTGTTGTGTTGTTCGATGAGATTGAGAAAGCGCACCCCGATGTGTTCAACATCCTGCTTCAGGTACTTGACGACGGTCGTTTGACCGACAATAAGGGACGCACGGTGAACTTCAAGAACACAATCATCATCATGACCTCGAACATGGGCAGCCACCTGATTCAGGAACGGTTTGAGAACCTGTACAAAATGGAGAAAGCAGGCACCATGAGCGCATCTACGTTGCTCAACAAACGCGACGAGCTCATGGAAAGCACCAAGAAGGAGGTTCTGACGATGCTCAAACAACAGATCAGGCCAGAGTTTCTCAACAGGATTGACGAAATCATCATGTTCACTCCACTCGACGAGAGCCAGATCAAGGACATTGTGCGCATGCAGGTCAACTCGGTTGGCAAGATGCTTTTAGACAACGGTGTACGCCTTACGCTCACAGACTCTGCGATAGACTTCCTGAGCAAGGCAGGCTTTGACCCAGAGTTTGGCGCACGCCCTGTGAAGAGAGCAATACAGAGGTATCTGCTTAACGACCTGTCGAAGGAGATTCTGTCGGGAAAGGTTGACAGGGACAGTGAGATTGAGGTGAATGCTGATGGTGAGCGGCTGATAATGAGAAACAAGGGATAGAAATAATGCCTGGCGACAATGTCGCCGGCTGCTCTTCAACAGCAATTGAAAATAACTCAACTGCAATTGAAAATGCATTGATTATTAACAGCAATAGAGGAAATCAAAATAATGCAAAACCGGGTGGTAATAATTGCCACCCGGTTTTGCATTGTTATAACAGGCCTTCCAGCAAACAGATTACTGGTCGTTGTTGACACCGGCGATTACGTTAATAATTTTCACAACGTCAGTGATGTTGACACTCTGGTCGCCGTTGACGTCGGCAGTCGAAGCATAAACCATCTTGGTGCCAGCGATTACATTGATAACCTCAACAACATCGGTAATATTAACCAAGCCATCTCCGTTGACATCTCCATAAACAGGTTCCGGTCCGTCACCAACAAGCACGATTTCTGTCACATCCTTGATGCCGGGAACAGAGAAGTACTTCTGTATTTTACCATAAATCAAAGCTTCCTTTCCAAAATTTCCGGGGTTGGTCTTAAGGCCAAACTGCGTGCGTAGGTCACCAGTAAGGGCAACAGGGGTTGTTCCTTCAGCAGTCTCAACCGTCTGCTCTTCAGCAATAATTATGTTTGTGTCAACCAAACTCTCACTCTCGGCACTCAGCGATGCCTTAGCGAATGAGCCGTCGAGACAACCCACGATATACCCCTTAACCCATACAGGCTCAGACACCCATTTGTCATCGGTAGCAGCTCCAGAAGCATACAGCAATGAAAGATCTGTCAGATTATAAGGTTTTGCTTTTGTTCCGTCGCCTTCCAAAACAGCAACAATCACATTTAGCGCAGCGGTGCTCTCTTGATAGGTCTCGTTCTCAGACGTAAACGCAGTAATCACACATGATCCGGCACCAACAATTGTGATATTACCCTTCTCATCCACCTTTGCGACACTCTCGTCGGTTGACCTGAATGACACGGTAGCGTCAGAGTTGGTTGAGAACTTTACGCTCACCGCCTCTGTAAGTGAATTAAACGTAACAGAGGTAACAACATTCTCACCGTCCTTCCAAGTGCTTTCAGGCTTCACGAGATTGGTTATAAGCTCTATGTCATCCGCCGTTCTCGGATAAATCTGAGGCGCATTGTCATAGATAGACACAAAACCGGTTATGTTGTAGTCTTTGTCAGTCTTGAAGGTAACATCGGCAGCCACAGTCCAGTTGTCACGCAGCACGCACTCCTCACCATCTTGGATAAGCGTCACTTTCTTGTCGGTCCAGGCTTCTTCCTCTACTCCGGTACCCTCAATCTTGACAAGCATATTGGAATACTTAAGCACGTCGCTTGTGAGGTCAGCGATTTCCACAACTGTAGGAACCACAGTGTTTTCCTCAGAAATCAAGTCTTTCTGGTCAACAGAAGTTACGGATAGCTCTGGCAGTCCCTTATATGAATAAAGAGAGCCAGTAACTGTAAGATTCAGGTACTCACCTGCTTTCAGTCCGATTGACGAGCCATACAGGAGGAATCCGTCTGTTCCGTCGGTGATATAAGTAGAAGAACCGTTAACGTAAGCTACGGTCACTCCAGTCAGCTTGAGTGTTGACTTCACCTGATCGGCAGTCACAGCCGCTTTTGCAGCTGCAATGGTCTCATATACAGGAATTACTATATCAACTGAGCCTTCACCCTCCAAAGTAAAGTCCTGAATTTCCCAAGACGGAGCGTTTGAAGTAGTACTCTGATAGTGGAAACCGATATAGATGGTTTTTCCGGCATAAGCGGACATGTCGATTTTTCCAGAAGCAATAAAGTTCCAGTCTGTTCCTGCCGGCCAGTTGGGCACTGCCAGCTCAGTCCAGTTCTCCTTATCCTCAGACACACATACAGACGCTGCGTCCTTTGTGCCTTTATTCAACGCATGGAAGAAAGACAGAGTCGCCTCTGTTCCCGCATTAATTGAGAATGGAGGTGATATAAGCCATGAGTCTGCCTCATGAGCCTTGTCACTTTTAAATGCTGAAGCCACCCAACCGTAAGAGTTGTTGGTCCATACATATGTCAATTCCTCATCCAGTTTCACATCCTGTGTAGAGAATCCGCCTGTGTCGTTCTTGAAATTGACATTGTAAATGAAAGATGCGATTGTTATTGTGCTTGAGACTACAGGACTTGATGCTCCAGCCGCATCTGTAGTATAAGCATAGACTGTAGATGTCTCAGACACCTCGAAAGGAGCGGAATAATTCTGGAAATTTGTTCCGTCAAGGGAATAATGGATTGTCAAGCCCTCGTCAGCGGTGATGGTGACAGTCTGAGCCGTGCTGTAAGTACCAGTCGCAGGTGAGATAACAGGTGATTTCACGCCTGTGTTCTGACTGTATGTTACTGTGACAGTCTTTGAGCCTGTTGTACCTGATATCACAGCAGAAAAAGGTAGAGTTCCATCGGTAGGTGTCACTGTCACTTTTGTATCGTTTGCCGAAGCAGAAGCATTTGTCCATGTACTGTTTTGCAAAGCTGTAGCATAATTGGGGCTAGTACATTCAAATACAATAGACGTTACAATGAATCCGTCAGCCGGAGTTATTGTAACCTGACTATTTTTGTAGAAACGGCTACTGGTACGATTATTGGCATCACCTCCGAGGTAATTGTTTGCTGCAGTTCCGGCACCGGCCTTCTCAGCTTTGAGTGTGGCATAATCGCTTTCCCAGACCACCTCATCTTCGGTAGCTGTTGAATAGCTGTTTGTAGAGAAATCCCACGAGAACTCCTCTGCAAAAACATTCATTGCGGCGAACATACATAGAGTCGTCGCAATCAAAGTACGTAATTTTTTTCTCATAATTTGGTTGATTTATAGATTATTATAGTTATTGAATCTCCTTTGCGAAATAAACAATAGTGGGAAGGTGGTCGGAATAACCGTTGAGCCATGTTCCTCCGGCATGTGTCCTAAGCGGGTTTCCTTTAAACATACCATCCTGTTGGAAGAGGAACTCGCGATTGAAGACCTCATGCTTGAAATAAGTTAATGTGTTATATCCGTCCTTTTTATTATGTTTCAAAAAGTTGCCTGTAAACACAATCTGGTCGAAGAGATTCCACTCGCCTCTGTATTTCAGTGTTCCAACCCCACGTTTTCTAAGGTGGTCCCACCAAGGATTCCAAAGGTCCTGCGGTCCGCAGTCCGCGTCTTTTCGCTTTGCGCCCAGAGCCTCAGCCATAGACTTGTTGTCAGGATCGTCATTCATATCGCCCATAATAACAATTTTCGCATTGGGATTTTCCTTCTGCAAAGAATCCACAATCGCCCTCACCTGCTTTCCCGCATGCTCACGGAAGAAGGAGCCTGCGAATCGTGACGGCCAGTGGTTAACGATGCAATGGATTTCCTCTCCAAGAATTTTTCCTGTAGCCACCAGGAATCCTCGCGTTGCGTGAGTCGTGTCATTATCAGGGTATATGTATGGCACAAGTATATGGTGACTGTATTTAAACATACGCGGGTTATAAAGGAATGCACAATCCACCCCGCGCCTGTCCGGTCCTTCCTCATGAATAATCTTATATCCTCTCTTGGCAAGATCGGGCTGGCTGACCAGATCCTCAAGCACCCTTCGGTTCTCTACCTCTGACACACCGATTATTGCCGGTCCGTTAGGCTGCACATCGATGGCAAGCTGTGAGATGGCATACGACATATTCTTTAGTTTTGAGGTATATTTCATCGTATTCCAATGGTTGGATCCGTCAGGCAGGTATTCATAGTCGTTTTTGTCCACTTTCACTTGCTGCCCGTTTTTCTCAACCCATACTACGTCATGAATTGTATCAAACAAATTCTCCAGATTATAGAAAGCAATGGGCACAACGACCTGTCGTGCTTTTGGCGCAGGAGACATGGAAAGTAAGGCTATCAAAACTGGTAGAATAGCCGTTAACGTCAAAATCTTGAGGTTTTTCATATATTAATTCTTAAGATTATAGTTTTTTCGTAATATTTGCAAAGTTCGTAAATATAATTCATAAAACAAAGATTTTTGAAAAAAAAATCAAATTTTAAAAAAATATTGTTAATAGTCGGGAAAAACTTTGAATATTTGCATTTTGATGGG
>JAZUMZ010000346.1:0-3816 GCA_045603885.1 Bacteroidaceae bacterium
GTCTCATGTCCGGTGAACCCACGGATAAACCCGATGTCGTTCCTGTCGCATGTCATCTTTCCCCACTCGTCATACCGGGCTTTGAGCACCTCGCTGCCGTCGCCCCTTACAATCGACACTGTGTTGCCGAGACGGTCGGTAATGCGGTGGTAGAATGCCGATGTCCGTCTTCCTGGATTTCTTTTTTCCATCTAAGTACAGATAAAAAGCATTGTCTTCTGTGTCGTATTCACCCTGCAATCCCCAATCTCTTTTCCTGTGAGAAAGACGAGACGGACACAAAGGAGAATGTCAGAAGAAATAATAAGACTTTTTTCATATTGTTAGTATTCGTGACGACTTTATCATTCATTTGTGATGTCGAGAATGTAGTATTTTTTAGACTTTATCCATTTGTCCTTCGAATATAATTGGTTCGGGACTGTGTCATTGCCGACAGTGATGTACTTGATTGTCTCCCACATTCCGTGTCCTTTATACGACTCCGGGGTGTCAGATTTTTTGGGGTAATTGTCTGCCCTCTCATCGTAATCCTGAATTATCGAGGCCGTACTGTAAGGCTGAATGGTAATTAAAGAATCCAATGACATCTGCGGGTGTCTGTGTGATGTGAACAAACCGTAATCAAAACATACCATCACGGTCTTGTCCGTGTTGTTGTTTATCCTGTAGTCGAATTCCACCATGTATGACTCCTCAAAACAGCCGAAATTGGTAAATGTCAGGAACAGCAGGTTTAGCAGTGCGACTGACACAAGTTTTGCAGTAATATGTATGCGATATTTTTTCATGTCTCTGATTGTTTTTGGTTGATGTGATATGAAATCCAGCCTCTGAGTGCTTAACGAGTAGGTTGCCGATGACGTTATGCCGGTTAAAAGTACCGTCTGTAGGTAGGCCAAAGGTGGAGGAATCTCAGTTTCCTGCTATCAAGGCCATAATTCTTTTTGACATTCGTCAGACCGATATTTCCCTCAAATCCGATTTCGTTTTTCCCCCAGTGGAACATAATGCCGGGCTGTACACCCACGTTAAAAGTCTTGAATTTGTCCTTTTTGTTCAGCGCGGTTTTAGGTCCATAGTCAAATTGGTTCTTGTCATTAACCGCCATTATGTTCAGTGACGGCCCTATCCCTAAGACAAAGTAGCGGTTTTGTCTTTTCAGATGTATTTTGTATTGCAGCAGCAACGGTATGCTCAGGAAAGCAAATTCGTCCTCATTGACGTATGGATCATAAAGAGCGTCGGGCTCATCTGTCTTGTCATACACCAGATTGATTCCGGTGCTCAGGGAAAAGGACTCACTCAGGTTGTAGGATATTGAATATCCGCATTTGAGGGTGATTCCTGATGAGTGTACCTTTGCATTGTTTCCTGCCTGCATTTCACTTCTGAATGCCCCGGCACCGGCGTTTACGGCTGACATCCACTTACGTTCCTGAGCGTTTGAAACCACAGCAAACAGATATAATAATAACGTTACAAATACCTTTTTTATCATGGCGATTATAGAGTAATATGTCAATTTCTTTTGTTATACATGTTTAATGGAGAGGGTAGGTTCGTGGCCGGCATAAACCTCACGGTATTGTATATACTCGGAACACTGTCGAGCTCTCGTGTGACGATAGCGTCCTTTTGAATCACGTCATATCCGACAAGACGGAGCGTGCGGCGGTCTATAACCTTGAAACGCAGGCGGAACAAGTTCTTCATAAGGTTAAGGTCATCAACATATTCAACCGTCACGGTGTCATTGCTGATAGTATATGCGCCACCGCATAGGTCATAACGATGCCGTTTGAAAATCAATCCTATCAACCCTGTCCTTGGTCTGTATTTTGCAATGTTTGCCGACAGATTGATACCGGGTGCTATTGCGTGATTGGCTATGGCCTCATCTGTCCACTCAAAAGTACTGCAGCTGCCGTCATTGTAAAAAACCAGTCCGTTTCCGTCCCACTCTGCGGATTTGTATTCCCGTCTCTGATCCATGAGATATATGCCGTCAATATCAATAAGGCTGTCAATACCGCCAGCGGCTTGACCATACCGGGAATTTTCCTGTGAGCATAGAAAGTTCCTCTCGTATGCCAAAGGCCAGCAGCCAGACACTGACAGCAGGATAAACAACAATGACGCTATGTGTTTTGTAGTTAATCGTCCCATATATTATTCAGGTGAATTACAAAAGATTGTCACTCAGATAAATGGTTGTGTTTATTGCGTTCATACCGCCCTGTTTTAGGAAACCGCATGGCATTATGGTTATAGGATACAGTTCATTAATGGAGCAACCAGTTCTGCCCATTATGTCATCAACCAGAATCTCAATCCGGACTATTGTGTCTTTTACCTTATAATTACTGAGATGTTGTAAGGACTTGTCCTTTACAAAGCGCAGGCAGCTGTCGTATTCCTTTCCATTAAAGAGAATCTTCATTGAGTCCTCGCACACGGTATATTGCCCGGAACAATTAATGTCTATATAGGACGGGGCGTTAACATTGCTTCTCTGCATGTCGCGAGCCGCGCCGGTGATTCTTACGCTGCCATCAGATGTGTTTATAAGGTATGAGCCGGCACACCCGTCGTTCATATCCTGTCTGACGCACAAATTCCTGTACATCAACATGCCACATGACTGCAACAAGAGTGTGAGTAATATAACCACACTTGTTTTACCACCAATTATTCTTTTTAATAAAGTCTTCATAATAATTGTATCTACTAACAAACTGACCATGAAGTAGTAACGCATTAACGCCTTGTAGTGCGTAATTAATTAGATATAAATTGTTATATGCACGAGACTGCCATAAATGGTGCATTTCGTGTAAGTATGTAGAGCTTCCTGTTGTCAAATTACTATTTCCAGAAATAATATGTGGGCTAAAGCCCGTAATGCGACCATTTACAGGAGGAAACATTTTATCAATGAGCCCACCAGAATAAAAGAACGTTAGTTCGTTTTTGTCAAACATAACATGGCCGCCACATGCTACATTAATCATTCCAAGAGAATTAAATAAAACGTTAAAGGCATTGTTGGATAAACTTATTGGTGTTTTAGAATTAATAGTGAGGTTTATGGGGCCTAAACCTAAAGTAAGGTTTTCTAAGACGTTTACATTGTTTGTCCAATTATTGCCTATAGAATTAAGCACGGTTCCAGTCATTTGATAGGCCAATTTTCGAGATAATGCCCAACTGTTATTGCTTATATTATTCCTTATCATACCAAATCCTCCAGTTGTTGCCCAAAGTCCAGACACTACACCTGTTAATCCTGCCTTCCATGAATCAGACATATCACCAGTGGAAATATAATTATATCCGATGTTTATTGTACCTGAATTTAATGCAGAACTTATAATACCAGGCGTTTTGCATATAGTACCTTTAGCTATCAATCCAGAAGCATTTAGACTTGCAGCAAATGAATATCCTAAGGTTCCGCCAATTATTGCACCTGTAATTGCACCTTTCCATGCATTGGAACGCCAAGTCCAGAAAGCTAAATTATGTGATTGAATAGAGGCTCCAGTATACGCTCCTATTACTGCACCAGCTATAACAGGAACAAACCAAGCCAACTCACCGCTTGGGTCTGTATATCTCAACGGGTTGTTCATGCAGTAGGAATACCTGTTGAATCCCTGTGGAGAAAGCGGCGCCTGCACGTAGTCATCAGGGCTGAGGAAACGTGCGGTGAATGGGTCGAACATGCGTCCGTTCATATTTATCAGTCCCAGCTCGGAAAGCGTCTCATGTCCGGTGAACCCACGGATAAACCCGATGTCGTTCCTGTCGCAT
>JAZUMZ010000347.1:0-4651 GCA_045603885.1 Bacteroidaceae bacterium
TCACCGTGACATCGGTGTTGAGGTTGCGCTCTGCGGGGTCAAGGCGGTATTTGCGCTTGGCCGCGGTCACGTAGTCGAACACCTCATAGCGGTAGTTGAGCTGCTTCACGTCCAGCATCTTTGTGCCGTCGAACGGATGTACCTTGTAAATGCTCTCGATGGCTTCTTTCTGCTCGTCGTCGGGATTTTTCCAAGGAATGGACTTTGCCCAGTTGAGATGCGGGGTGATGGGGTCTCCGTTTTTGTCCTCCTCGATTTTGAATGACTCGTCGCCTGCTGCGGCAAGACGCTCCCTGATGATGGAGTCTCTCACCCAGAACACAAACTGGCGGTACATGGAGTTGGTCACCTCGTGCTCGTCCATCCAGAAGGCATCTACAGAGATGTCGCGGGTGGGCAGTTGCTTTCCCCAGAGAGAGTCGGTGTTCTCTGAGCCCATCTTCAGCGATCCTTTGTTCACGATAACCATGCCGTAGGGGGCTGGCTCGGTGATTGAGCTTCCGCTCACGCCTGTCACCTCACCTCCGTTCTGCCCGGAGCGCGACGTGCCTCCAAAGCATGCCACGATGGCGAACAGCGTGGTGAGCAGCGCGGCTGGTAATAAGATTTTCTTCATATTTCAGTCTTTCGTTTGTCGAAAAAGTTTTTTGTCTCTACAGGAACCGTACACTCTTGTGCTTGTTGCGGCCTTTCTTGAACAGGTCGAGCTCGGTCTGGTAGCCCAGGGTGAGCTCGTGGGATCCGTTGGCGAGGTTTATGCCCGACGTGTACATCTGGTATGAATAGCACAAACCCACTCCGTGGAAGTTCCCTCCCACGAGGAATGTGACCGAAACGTCGGGACTGTAGCCCGCTCCTATGAACATCGATTTTCCCTGCCAGTCGTATTTCAGCTTGCACTGAATGTCCTCCCTCCAGTTGTCGATGTCGGTCATAACGAGCACAGCCGGTTGTAATGTAAGAAACGTATTTTTAAGCTTAATATTGCATCCGCCCATTAAATAATATGTGCGGTCGATGTTGTACTCATACTTTTCGTTCATCACGATTTGTGGTGCGGTGAGGTGCATAGAACTCAGTCCCGCCCAGAAATTTTTGTTATAGACATAGATTCCCGCCCCGAGGTCGAGCTTGTTGCCGCTGACCTCCGATGTTGGGAACGCCGGGTCGTTGTCCTGCTCCAGCTTCATGCCCGACGGGTCGATTTTCTCGCTCATCATTCCGGCTTGCAGGCCTATGGCCATCTTGGTCTTTTTTGACAGTTTGAAGTTGTAGGAGTATTGCAGGGAGATTTTCTGCTGGTTAAATATTCCGAAGTCATCGCTGAAGAGGTTTACGCCTGCTCCGTGGTGGGGGTTGAGGAAATACACGGGCATGTCAGCTCCGGCATATAGTGTCTTTGGCGCATTGTCGAACCCCACGAACTGCATGGAATAAGCCGCCGCCACGTTGAGCAGTCCGTCCGTTCCGCTCGCGGCAGGGTTGAAATAATATCTCAGTCGTGAGAAGTCGGAGAACTGCACATCGCTCTGGGCCGAGGCCGTCAGGCCCAGGCTCATGAATGCGGCTGCTATGTATAGTTTTTTGATAAGGGTCATCTGCTCCTTGTTGCTGGCGGGGGATAAGACCGCCTATATATAACGGAGCCGGGGCGTTTTTATTGTGTGACGTAGAGTGATGGGGCGTTAATGGCGCCATCTCGTCTCTGCCGGTCACACCGGGTCCACGTCGAAGTAGATGCGCAGGGAGTTGGCTATGGGCTGTGCCAGGATCTGAGCTGTGATATTGCCCAGCAGTCGGCGGGTGGTGTTGATATTGTCGGTGGTGCGCATCTTCAGGATGATGTTCCTGATATGCATTGACTGCACCCGTCCCACGGGTGGGCGGTTGGGGCCGATCACCCGCTCTTTGAGACTCTGTCTCAGCAGGTTGGCGGTCTGCTCGGCCAGATGGTCCACCACCTTGTATTCACGGTGGAGGAGATATACGTGTATAAGCCTTGTGAAGGGAGGATAGGCGAAGGTCTGGCGCTCTGCTATCTGCGACTTGTACATGGCCATGTAGTTGTTGGTCACCACATACTCTATGATGGGGTTGTCGGCGGAGCGGGTCTGCAGTATCACCTTTCCTTTACGCCCTTTGCGCCCTGAGCGCCCCGCCACCTGGGCCAGCATCTGGAATGTGCGCTCGTAGCTTCGGAAGTCGGGTTGGTTGAGCATCGTGTCGGCGTCCATGATGCCCACGAGGTGTACGTTGTCGAAGTCCAGTCCTTTCGACACCATCTGGGTGCCTATCAGTATGTCGCTCTCATGCTTCGAGAAGTCGTGGATGATGCGCTCGTAGGCTGTTCTGGAGCGTGTTGTGTCCAGATCCATGCGCGCCACGCGTGCCTGTGGGAAGCAGGCTTGTATCTGCTCCTCTATGCGTTCTGTGCCCAGGCCGATGCTGATGAAGTCCTTCTGCTCGCAGTTGGGGCACATGTCTGGCAGGGTGTAGGTCGAGCCGCAGTAGTGGCATGTCAGCGCATGGGTGTTTTTATGGTATGTGAGGCTCACGTCGCAGTGCTCGCAGCGTGGAACCCATCCGCAGTTTTTGCATTCTATGTAGTTGGAGAAGCCGCGCCGGTTTTGAAAGAGAATCACTTGTCCCCCTTCGTCGAGGGTCTGACCTATGGTCTCGAGCAGCAGCGGAGAGAAACTTCCCTTCATGCGCTTCTGGAATTTCAGCCTCTTTATGTCCACCACCTCAATTTCCGGCATCTCTATGTCTCTGAACCGCTTGTTCATGGCGACATAGCCGTATCGTCCCTCTTTCGCCAGGCGGTAGGTCTCGATGCTGGGCGTGGCCGTGCCGAGCAGCATCTTGGCGTTGTTGAGCCTGGCTAAAATGGTGGATGCCTGGCGGGCGTTGTAGCGTGGAGCCGGGTCTTGCTGCTTGAATGATGTCTCGTGCTCCTCGTCCACGATAATCAGTCCCAGCCGCTGGAAAGGCAGGAATATCGACGACCTTACGCCGAGTATAACGTCGTAAGGCTCGGCGGAGAGTTGTTTCTGATAAACCGCCACGCGGTCGGCGTCCACAAACTTTGAGTGGTAAACTCCGAGGCGGTTGCCGAACACATTCCTCAGGCGGTTGGTTATCTGTGTGGTCAGGGCAATCTCTGGTAGCAGGTAGAGCACCTGCTTTCCCTCGTCTAAATACTTTTGTATGAGGTGGATATATACCTCTGTCTTGCCGCTTGATGTCACTCCGTGGAGAAGCGTTATGTCGTGGTCGCTCCACGATTCGCATATCTTCTCCAAAGCGGTCTGTTGTTGGAGGTTGAGAGGGTTCAGCCCTGTGGTTGGCTGTGCGTCGGCAAACTGCTCAACCACGTTTTTCCTCCTTCTGCGTTTTTCATCCTCGTCTTTCTTCATCCCTGCGGGGAAAGCGGCCTTGAACACATCGCCGAGCGGGCAGATGTAATAGGAGGCCACCCATTTCCAGAACCGCATCTGGAGATCGGTGACAATCGGTTGCTCGTCAAGCACGCTCTCCACGGCTTTAACCGTCATACCCTGAGGAGCGTCCTCATGCAAGCGGTTCACCAGCCCTACATAGGTCTTCGTCTTGCCGAACGGCACCACCACGCGCATGCCTGCTGAGACTTGTCCCTGCAGGTGTTCCGGAACGAGATATGTGAATGTCTCGAACGGCAGCGGAAGTATAACGTCGGCGTACATAGGGTGATGGTTGGAAGGGCTGTGGTGTTGAGCTAAACTGAATACTAATTTACTGAAGTACGTTTAATCCAGAGTTTGAACAGAGTAAAACTAACAAGTTTGTTAGTAACAAAGTTATTAGTAACAGGTTTATTAGTAATAAGTCTGTTAGTAATAAACTTGTTACTAAAATAATATGTTGAGAATAAGAGCTCTATAGACTTTTGAGGGACGGAGTGTGATATCCGTCCCTCGTGGTTTTCTTATAAAAAGAGCTCTTTATTTGACTTGATGCTATCAGAAGAGCACTGCTACGGAAATCTGGTGAGTGTTGTTCTTCATCTTGCCGCCGACAGCATCGCTGATTATTCCACCGACCTTGACATCGGCAGTCTTTCCTATGCCGATATTGTAGTTGTATCCCACTTGCAGGTGCTTGAGCAGTTTTACTCCCGCTCCCACATTCCAGCTGAAAGTGGATGATTTCAGAGTGTAGGTCTTGTTGAAGATTTTGTCGTCGCCCACGTTGAACGAGAACTCAGGACCGGTTGCCAGATAAACGGCAGCCACATCGCCAAGACCGAGTGTGTATTTCAGGTTTACAGGAATATCGATGTATTTGAGAGTCTCTTCCTTTCCTTCTACTTTTATGCCTTTCTGGTCGTAGAGCACGGCGATGTCAGCTCCGATTCCTACTACTGGCACTGTGAACTCTGCCATGGGACCGATGAAGAATCCTGAGCGGTTGTCAGTATTGTAGATGTCCTTGTCGAATTTAACCTTTGTGATGTTTAGTCCGCCCTTTACACCGAATTTCACGGGAAGCTGGGCATGTGCGGCTGCTGCGAATGCAAGGGCAGCTACGATGATGCTAAGTTTTTTATTCATAATAATTGGATGTAAAAGTAATTGTTTCAGAAATTATTGTGCAAATTAAGTCTTTTTTTTCA
>JAZUMZ010000348.1:0-7675 GCA_045603885.1 Bacteroidaceae bacterium
TTTGAGGTCGATAGACCGACCATATATAATTTGCGAAAGTTGAATAATTATTTGTTTAATTCGCTGTTCTGTACAACAACCTCGAAGAGGTTCCATATCAATAACCCTGGGTCACAAACGCAGTGCAGTGTACCCGGGGTATAAGAGACGCAACATACTACCAGAACCCTGAAAGGGTTCCATAACACCAGCATTATTACCCGCATCGCAAAAAAATAATCTCAACTAAATCAGAATAAATTTTGTCAGTTAAAATTTATTTCCTAAATTTGTCGCAATAACTAATTTATAGAAGTACCCTAATACAATTTGAACATGAAACTTAAAAGCATTGCCTTCTTGTTTGTACTCACCCTCTGCACAGCTGTCTCTGCGCAGACCGACGTGAGCAAGTATTTCCTGAAAAATCACGGATTTGACTCTGACTTCAACTACACAGCAGATCAGAACACCACCGTGGCGCAGGAGATAAAAGCCATAAATGAGTGGACACAGGATTTCAGCATGAACTACACCATCACTGGTGTATATGAGTTTGGTTTCCAAGGTAAATACAACGGAGCTTCCGTCCCCTCAGCCGGATACGACGGAGAGGCTGGCGGCGGACTGGCCCTTTCTACAGGATGGGGCATGGAGATGAAGTATTACCAGGATATTTGGCTGCCTTCAGGAAACTACACAATCAGCGTGCCGACATACAACGGTGTGTCAACAACAGGCGGGTCGTCACTTCTGGCATGGATTCCAGAGGAGGGTACAGCCGTAAGCTCCACAGTTAAAAGCTATCCGGGGATGGCATGGACGATGGACGAGATTTCTTTCACGCTTACAGAGACCACAAGTGGAAAAATCCAAATCGGATATAAGGCTGCCGACGGAGCCTCATCAAACTCTGCCAAAATCCTTATCGACTACGTTCAGATAAAGGTGACCGACATGGGAGTGGAGAAAAAATTTCTCAATCTCGGTATAGACGTAGCGAGGGATGATTATTACAAAGACGGGACAGGAAACGGTGCCGCGGCTCTCAAAGAAGCAATAGACAAGGCGCAGGCGGTACGTGATGACACAACTGTGGACATGATTGCTGTGATTGAGGCAACAGATGAATTATGGGAGGCTATTGAGACATACCGCAGGGCGAATGTCAGCGAGGAGAACCCGGTGGACTACACCTATTGTATCGAGAACAATAGTTTCGAGTATGCATCCAGCACAAGCTACTGGTATGTGGAGAATATGGTGCCGCAGACCAACAGCTCGTTCACCAAAAAGAACGGGACGACCTACATGGAGAAGTGGACTGGCAGCGGAAGTGTGGGCGACGGAAAGCTCACACAGTCTGTGGCGATGCCGGTCGGCAAATACAAACTGACTGTGGCGGCGCAAAACTACACTCAGTCGTCAACATCCAAGAAAAACACAGGAGCATACATCTTTGCGGGCGACCAGAAGGAAACGGTTTACACACCGGCGGATTACTCGGTGAAATTCAACAATATCGGCAATCGTGTCACTATAGGATTTGTGGCTGAGAACGCCACAGGCAACTGGATCTGCGCCGACAACTTCAGACTCTACCTCATAGGATATATGTCAGACGAGGAAATTAAGGAGGAGCTGACCAGAATCGTGAACGTTGCCAAGGAGCTGGACAAAGCCATGATCTCCGATGAGGTGCGTGAGGGACTGGAGATTGACATTGCCGAAGCTGAGAAGATGTTGAGCGGAGAGCTTGAATTCGAACCTATCATAGCTGATGCTCTTTACTCATACATAGAGCTTGCCACACAGTCCAAGGCGCAGTACGACGCTTTGCAGGCGGCGATTGACGAGACAGAGAAGACCTACGACGAGACAAAAGAGGGCAGTGACGCCTTCAAGGCGGAGCTTGACAAGGCTAAGCTGATGATGACCGACGGGAAAGTCACGGCGGCGGAAATCGAGGCGGAAATCGAGGCGCCTGCTACAGCGAAACTCCTCTTCCTCGTGGCTAACGGAACAGGTGCGGTGCCTACCGTGACCACAAGAACCAACTTTATGATACCGGCAGCTCACGGAGGACTGATCAGGGCTACGTTCGCGGCTGCGTCGGGAACCACAATCAAGGAGCGTGGAATATGCTGGAGCACGGAGAAGAACCCTACCATCGCCGACACCCGTGAGACGGACTATTACTCACAGAAAGGCCTGCTTTTCCACCTGAAGAAGATGCAGCCGGCATCGGTATATTATGCGCGTGCGTATGCCATAACCAACACCTATGCCGTGGGATATGGAGACGTGATCAAGGTGGTCACACTGCCAAAGGGCAGCTGTGTCGGTACTTGGGATAACGGAGCGCCCGATGAGGCGGCAAACAACCGCTGCCGCACGGCCATACGGGAGACGATGGATTACCTCAACGAGTGGACGGCAATCAAAGGGTTTACACTCTCCGGACATTATGGAGCCAGCACGCCTACAGCCGACTGCTCATACGGAGGATATATGCGTATCGGACCGAACGCAGGAAACCAGGCAATCGGAACCGTAATACACGAGACCGGACACGGAGTGGGTGTGGGTACACACTGGAGATGGTATAATTGCGCAGACACACGTGAGAACACGTCTCACGGAAAATGGCTCGGATCATGGGCTAACAAAACATTGCACTTCCTTGAGAACACAACCGACGAGGCGGTCTTTATGACTGGCGACGGTACTCACGGATGGGGCACCGGACCAGGTATCAGCTACGACTGGTTTGTAAACGGAGCTGACAAGGACAAGCACACACCGGCTCAGTATATTGGTGGTTGCGCCCTGCTATACTCACTCTATGTCGATGGTCTGTGCCCCACATCGGGCTACTCTAACGGAGTGCCGGGATATACGTTCAACTACGATGACGAGACACAATACTGCATCATTCCCGAAAACCCGGAGAGAGGAAACCTCGGAGAGGGATTCCTGTATCAGAGAAATGTGTCGGCGATGGGGTGGAAGAATATAACAGAAAGAGAGCAGCTTTCCGACTCCGTGAAATGGATCTTGGAGTTCGTACCTCTCACCGGACATTACAGATTCAAGAACGTGGCCACAGGAAGATATATGACACACTCTGCCACCGGCAGCGCTATCACCCTGAAAAATACCAGCAAGCCGACGACCACCGAGAATTTCCAGCTGATGCCGGGACGAAACGACGTGAAGGTCACGATTAACGGCACAGCCATGACCCTGCCGTCATTCTGGTTCACGTGGTACGACTCTGCCGACAAGTCCATGTCCCTCAACGCCATGATAGAGCGGCTGGGATACGGAAGCACGTCAATCGTGTCGTTCGACTTCAGCGACAAGGGAGGTGCCAGCCAGCGCTATATCATCGTGCCTGCCGACAAGGTGGCGGAGCTGCTGCCCGACGGAGGAATCAGGGGTGACGTAAACGGCGACAAGAAGGTGGACATATCCGACGTGGTGACTGTAATCAACCACATCGCTGGCATCGCGCTGAATGAGAAATGCGATGTTTCAGGCGACGGAAAAGTGGATATCTCAGATGTTGTGGCAATCATAAACATAATCGCAGGAATATAACACACCAAAGGATATGAGAAATTAACATCCGAAACTTAAGTAACAATGAAAACAGAAACATTATTGAAATTAATTTCGTTTTTAAGCGAAACACTTTCAAAAGAGGATATGCGTTGGCTGGGACAACAGTTAATAGACGAATCAGAGAGGCAGTCTCCTCTAAAAGCATATACAATGGAGGAAATACACCAAATGATTAAGGCTGGAGAGGAGGATATTGCTGAAGGCAGGTATATAACAAATGAAGAACTCTTTGATGACCTCTTAAACGACAGTAATTATTCAAGGGTAGTATGAGATTAGTGTGGTCAGAGCATGCAAAGAATGCATTAAAGGAAACGGCTGATTATATCTTAAGAGAATATGGACATAGCGTTAAAAATCAATTCTTACATGACGTTTATCACACAACATTACTGATAGGACGAAACCCCAAAATGGGGAAGATTGAAAAATTTAAGGTAGATGGTAAAGTACAGTATCGAAGCATAGTTGTAAACAAATTAAACAAAATTGTGTATGTTATAGGTGCCGGAAGTATTGAAATAATAGCATTCTGGGATACACGGCGAGAACCCCAAATGGAGTAGTCATACAAAATATAATATTGATGCGTCTTTTATTGCTATTGGTTTTTGCTTTTTCATTTGCAGATATGTCCGCTCAGACCTTCAGGCTGGAGACGGTCAACGACAGCCTGCACAGGCTCAGGCTTACCGACAACGGCAGGGAGGATGTCATGAAGATACCGTTCAGGGTCTATCGCTTCTGCGCAGCCGACATCAACGGCGACGGGAAAGACGAGGCGCTGGTTGGGGTGGTCAAGCCGACGCGCTTCTTTAAAGACAACGGACGGAGAATTTTTATTCTGAAAAATGTGGAGGGCAGGATCAGGACTTTGTGGATGGGGTCGAGGATAGGAACAGAGTTGTTGGACTTCAAGGTGGTGGGAGACGCCGTCAGGTGCCTCTTCCGAGAGCGTGACCGAATGGCGGTGGCTGATTTCAAAGTCGCCAGGTTCGGCCTCCGGTTCGACAGATATATTGTCAACAACACAACAGAACGTGAAGCAAAACGAATTTTTAACAACAAATAAATGTGTTTCCGAAGTGCCAGAGGCACGCCCTTTCCTTCATTTCCTTCATTTCTGCGGGACTAAAAAATTTTAGGATATGCAAAGTGACTAATTAAGAGTCCCGCTGAACCGACGAACGAAGCAAGAGCAGAGTCTAAACTCGTTTCGACTATGCCTTGCAAGGAGGAGGAAGACCAAAGTCAAATAAATGAAATAAAAGAAATTTTTTAACAGGAAGGACAGATACAAAGAACAGGCTTACAATGAAAATGAATATCAGTGTAAAATGAAATAAAATTGTGACTTTGTCACAACAGACAGGAAATGACAGAAATCAGTCGGTATATTTCCAAAGTGCCAGGGGCACGCTCTTTCCTTCATTTCCTTTATTTCTGCGGGACAAAAACAAAAAAATGGGATGCAAATATAGAAAACAGAACAAGATATTTGGAACTATTAATAGTGTAATTAACTTTCGGAACTTTAACAGATAAATTAAGAGCTTATGAAACGTTTTTTTCTATTGGCTTTATCAGCAGTGTTGGCTGTGACAGCATGCTCACAAAAGGGTAAGGACAGCGGTGAGCTGCCCATGCAAAGTACCAAGTTTACACACATCGACGTGGAAAAACTGGGAAAAAATGTTGACCTCAATATGGATCTTACCAAACTCACATTGCCTGAGCTCAGAATTCTCGAGAACGTATTCGCTGCGCAGAAAGGCTACCTCTTCGATGAGTCTGAGATCAGAAGCGTCTATATGCAGACCAAATGGTATCAGAAAAAGATGAGTGATTTTGAGGACAATATGGAGTGGGACGACGACGGCAACCTGGTTATGCCCAGTCTGAAATACACACCTGAGCAAACCAAATTCATAGAGAAAGTGAAGGCAAGGGAGAAAGAGCTTCTTGCCGACAATTTCAAGGTGGGGGAAGGACAGAAAGTGAACACCTCCAACATCGTGAATATATATCAGCTCGACCAGTTCGGAGGACCGTTGCAGAAAGGACTGGCTACCAACGGATTTGTAATCGCCCAGGACAATTACGACCAGCTGTTCCAGATTTATGAGAACAACGACTACCACGATTTCCCCAGTTTCGTGACAACCGACCTCTATCTCCAGGCTTTCCACATCTATTTCGACACATTGCTCAAGCTGGCGGAGGAGAAGGTGCTCTCAGGAAGAATACTTGAATTCTCAGAGAAGATGAAGCAGATCTTTATCGATGAGTCAAAGAATAACGCCAACCCTCAGATTCGGGAGCTCGCAAAATGGAATGCCGCTTATTTCGCCGTGGCGGTGGCGCTTATGACCGACAAGCCCCTCAGCGGTGTGGATCCGGCTCTCCAAGGGCAGGCTCAGGAAGAGATAGGGAGGGTGAAGAAGGCTGAAAACGACTTCTCGCAATTCCTCGGATATACGAATGTTATGTTCCCCTATTCACTTTTCCGTCCGCGTGGTCATTACACCCGCTCCGACAACCTGAAACGTTATTTCATGGCGATGATGTGGATTCAGACCGTGCCTTTCGGGACAGACGTGCCAGTCCAGCTGCAGAGGGCGGCTTTGCTTTCGGAGACAATCAAAAACAAGGGTATGATTGACGTTTACAAGCAGTTGACCGACCCGATTACATACCTTATGGGAGAACCCGACAACGTGAGCATCCTTCAGGTATGCGACTTAATGAAAGAAAACGGAGTGTCACTGGCCGACATGATAGCCGACGAAGCGAAACACAACATCATAAAGGCGAAAGTGGAGGAGCTCTCGAGAAAGCAGACGCGAATCAAACCGAAATTCCTCCGTTCTTCCGAGTGCAAGATCAACCTCATGCCTCAGCGCTATTTCCCTGATGCCGAGGTGCTGCAGGAACTGGTCGATGTGGAAAACAAAGTGTCTAAACGACCTGTGTCGAAAGGACTGGACTACTTCGCGGCTTTGGGAAACCAGACAGCCGAGAACATCCTTCTCAACGAGTATAACGAGGCTAAAAACTGGGACCAGTACACGACTTACTTCAACAACATGAAGAATCGCATGAAAGAGATTGACTGGTCTGCCACTCTTTCCAACAAGTGGATACAGGCACTCACGCTCCTCAGCCATACCGACGACAACTCACCCTACTTCATGACTGGAGACCCGTGGCAGCGCAAGTCCCTCAACGCCATGCTGGCGTCGTGGGCGGAGCTGAAGCACGATGCCATTCTCTATGGCAAGCAGCCTATGATGGCGGAGTGCGGTGGAGGTATTCCCGAGCCTTATGTGAAAGGATATGTGGAGCCTAACGTGAAATTCTGGAAACGTGCGATAGAGCTGGTGAAGGAGACACAGGAGGCGTTCAAGGTATATAAAATCGATGACGAGAACATAACTGAGGTTACCGAAAGTCTCATTGAGAATGGAGAGACACTGCTCACGATAAGCGAGAAGGAGCTGAATGGAGAGAAACTCACACAGCAGGAATATAATGAGATTGAGCTGATCGGATCTAACTTCGAGTATCTCACACTCCAGATGCTCAACGCGGGTACCGACACCGGAATCATGGAATGGAATTCGGTAGAGGGAGCCGACAAGAAAGTGGCGCTTGTGGCTGACGTGCTCACCTCCAACGGCGACAACAACCCCAACCCGTCTATTCTGTATGAGGCAATCGGACCGGCATACGAGATATATGTGGTTGTGGAGATCGGCGGCATGTTGTACCTCACCAGGGGAGCCGTCTTCTCTTATCGTGAGTTCCTGCGTGATGTCACCGCGCCGAGACTTACCGACGAGGAGTGGCAGAAAGACCTTGAGTCCATGCCAAACGAGGGTGCGCCTGAGTGGATGAACGGAATCGTGATTCCAAAGGAGGGTGTGCCACAGGATAACGAGCGTACATTCTACAGCTCAGGATGCTGATGACAATTGTTGAAGACAAACGATACCACGGCAGACGCTTGATGATGGCTCTGCTGATGATCACTATGGCACTGCCGGCCCTGCCTCAACGAGGCAAAGGG
>JAZUMZ010000349.1:0-10350 GCA_045603885.1 Bacteroidaceae bacterium
ATAGGCGGTATCAGCTTTAGAAAGCATCTCGTCGAGTAAGCTGGAGAGAGGATGCTCGGGAGCAAATCCGGCAAAGCCCGCCTGACTCTCCAGCCACTTGTAGATAGGGTGAGCGTTTTCGCCGTTAACCTCAATCTTAGACATCAAAGGAAATGTCACTCCATGATTCAAACGGCAGAACTCCTCTATCTGCTCGTCGGTTCCGGGTTCCTGGTGGCCGAACTGGTCGCATGGAAAGCCAATGATGACAAGACCCTTATCCTTGTATTTCTGGTACAGGGCTTCCAAGCCATCGTATTGCGGAGTAAATCCACACTTGCTGGCTGTGTTTACAACGATTATCACCTTGCCTCTGTAGTCAGAGAAATTCACTTCCTTCCCTTTGTTGGAAAGGGCTGTGTAGTCATAAATTGTAGTCATAGTTTTTGTTTTACATGATGACAGGCATACAACAGCTGCCAGTATAAATAATTTCGTTCGCATAATTACTAAAAATTTCTAATTATCGTCATATAACCTTGTTTAATTGAAACCTAAATCTTCATCAAGGGCATGCAAGTCCCCCATTCTGCCAATCACATAATCTGCACCGGCTTCCTCCAACTCCTCCCTGGTTCCGTTGCCATATGTTACGCCACAGGTCTTACAACCAGCTCTGCCACCCATCAAGATGTCAACGTCCATGTCGCCTACCACCAACGTCCGCAAAGCGTCCACCCCAATCCTCTTAAGTATCTGCAATACCGGTTCCGGGTCGGGCTTGGGACATACGACCATATCAGCACCTACGACATAGTCAAAATAGCCGGCAATATCGAGGTCGCGCAGCAAATCGTGCAGCGACAATGAGTTGCGTGACGAGGCGACAGCCATCCTCATGCCATGTTCGCGAAGCCAGGACAGCGTCTCCCTGACATTTGGAAACAGCACTGGTTTATATTGTGGTTTATTGGCCTCAAATATACGGCGATAGACCTCAGCGCATCTCTCGGTGTCTTCGTCACTGAGTTGAGAAAACAGTTTGCGGAAACACTTCTTTAGCGGCAGTCCGATAGTAGCGGCGCACTCATCCTCGCTCCTTTCGGGCAGATGCAGCTCTGAGAGAGTCTGCCTCATCGTGGCAACAATAATGTTCCGTGTATCGCACAGCGTACCGTCGAAGTCAAAAACAACCAGCTCTATGTCCATATTCCTTCCATGTAGTTTTTGCAAATTTACAAAAATTTCTTTTAACCAGAAACAAAACGATTGTATTTGTTTTACCAGACGGAGTATATTCGGTTTTTTTAAATAAAAAAATTGGTGGTGTCATTGACTTTTATTACTTTTGCGTCTGATATGATCTCCTGTAAAGGATGAACGAAGAAAACAATCTATGAAATATATTCTGACTTGCATTGTGTTGGCGGCCTCTTTTTCCGGGATGAAAGCACAATGGGTGAAGCTGAGCCAGGAGCATGGGTTCTTTGAGAGCGGTTTCACACTGGACATGACAGCAGAGGAGGCTTACCGCCTCCATAATTACACAATCCGTTATACCCTCGACGGAAGTGATCCCAAAGCAGACAGCCATGAGTTCACAGCCCCAATAGCCATATCAACAAACACGATAATCAGGGCAGCCATTGTGACGAGCGAAGGGAAGATATATGATGTCACAACAGCTACCTATCTCTTTGCCGACGATGTCATGAGACAGCCCGACCATCCAGAGGGTTATCCTTCCACTTGGGGTGAATATTGCCAAATATCCGGCACAGCAACCGCCGACTATGGAATGGATGCGGAAATGACCGGGAATCCCGCACTGGCGACAAAGATAAGCGGCGGTCTGACATCCATACCGACTCTCTCGGTCGTCACCGACAAAAACAACTTTTTCAGCCATGAGAACGACTCTTTGAGGGGAGGAATATACATCTACACCGGCACGCCCGTTGGCGACGGCACCGGAAGAGACTGGACAAGACCCATATCGATGGAATTATTCGGAGGTGCCCAGAACTTCGATATCACCACGACATGCGGCATAAAAATTCACGGAGGTCACAGCCGTCTGGCAGAGAAGACACCCAAGCACTCCTTCCGGCTTATGTTCAAGAGCGAATACGGTCCGGGCAAGCTCAACTACCCTGTGTTCGGGCAAGAAGGACCAGCAAAGTTCAATCAGCTTATTCTTCGTGCCGCCTTCGGAAACACATGGGTACACTGGGACTCCAGCAACCGCAAAACAGCTCAGTATTCAAGGGATATGTGGGCAAGAAACATACAGAGGTTGATGGGACACCCTTCATCAAGAGGGCTATACGTCCATCTTTATATCAACGGGCTTTATTGGGGACTCTATAATATTGCCGAAAGAATCGACGACTATTACTGCTCATCGAATTTCGGCGGCAAGAAAGAGCAATATGACGTCATCAAAGTGGAGGAGGACCATTCATCACACCGAATCGAGGCCGGAGACGGCAACATGGAGACATGGAAGGAGATGCTGCAAATGGCAGACGAGGCGGCCACATCCAACAGTGCTTATTTGCGGCTTGCAGGATGCGACGCCGAAGGCAACGCCGACATCGAGGGTGAACCGCTGTTGGATGTGGATAACTTTATAGATTTCATGCTGATCAACCAATATGGAGGCAACACCGACTGGGACCACCACAACTGGCTGGCATTTAAAAACCGTGAGAGAGCCAAAGAGGGTTTCCGCTTCATTTGCTGGGACTCTGAGATGATATTCGGCAACCTTAATACGAGCAACCTCAGCTACGACAACAAGGGTGCGCCCACGCATATTTTCCAGCAGCTCATGAAGAATCCGAATTTCCAGCACAGATACATAGACCGCGCATACCGTCATCTCGTGGCAAAAGGCGGATGGCTCACACCTGAGAAAGTAACAGAGGTGTGGGACAGTCTTTATCGAGAGATTGAGCTGCCAGTCTATGACGAGGCTGCGCGATGGGGCGACTACCGCCGCGATGTACATCAATATCAATACGGCAGCTATGAAGTCTATACCGTAGATAAGCATTTCATGACCGAGCGCAACCGACTGATGACCGGCTATTTTCCCCAACGAACCGCCACACTCTTGCAAAAGCTGAAAGAGAAAGGATGGTATCCAGAAATTGATGTTCCAGGAATACGCTTAAACAACACACTTATCGATGGTGAGAGTCCGACCCTGTCGGTCGGCGACCGCATAACGTTCAAATCGTCAAGTATTGTCTATTACACACTTGACGGCAGCAACCCGGCCACCTGGATGAAAATCTTGACAGGAGCGCCATCAACGACCGCACTTCGCTATAACGGGAAAAACATACTTGACAATTTCGACTGGAAAAGGAATCAAACACTCACCATCAAGGCGATATGCCGAAAAGACAGCCAGTGGAGCCCGATGATAGAAAAGACGTTCCGAGTCAATCAGCCAGCTCCAGGCGATGTGAATATGGACGGAGGAATTGACATCTCCGATGTCGTGGCTGTGGTGAGCACCATCGCAGGCGACGACACGTTCCGACTCACTGCGGATGTCAACTACGACGGCAAAGTAGATATCTCAGACATCGTGAAAATTATCAATATCATCGCAGGAAAATGATATTTATTGTAACTTTGCTTAATCAGCACACATGGTACTGAACGATATGGACTGGCAACACCACACAGTCCACTTTCGTTGACATTGTCTTTTTAGCTGAAACACATTTTTTTTAAAATTCTTGCATTATTCAAAAAAATTTCTGAATTTTGCAAATGCGCTGTCGGTTATACGGCAGAGAGTGTGTTTTTCACTGAGTCAATAACAGAATAAAATTCCATTACCATGAAAGTAGGAGTCCCACAAGAGATTAAGAACAACGAGAACCGGGTTGGCATGACCCCTTCTGGTGTGGCAGAAATGACGGCCAACGGTCATCAAGTGTATGTTCAGAAAGACGCTGGTGTGAACAGCGGCTTTGCAGACAGCGAATATGTGGCTGCCGGGGCACAGATTCTCCCAACCATCGAAGATGTTTACAGGGAGTGTGACATGATTGTGAAGGTGAAAGAGCCGGTGGAGCCGGAATACGGACTGGTACGCTCCGGCCAGTTGCTTTTCACCTATTTCCATTTCGCAAGCGACCGTCCTTTGCTCGACGCCATGCTTAAGAGCGGCGCCACCTGTCTGGCCTACGAAACGGTTCAGCTGCCCGACCGCTCCCTCCCCCTGCTTCAACCGATGAGCGAGGTAGCCGGCCGCATGGCAGCACTGAACGGAGCGTTCTACCTTCAGAAGACCTGCGGAGGCAAGGGCAAGCTGATCAACGGTGTGCCAGGTGTGAAACCGACGAAAGTGCTGGTGCTCGGAGGAGGCATAGTAGGAGAGGCAGCAGCCAAGATGACAGCCGGCATGGGCGCTGAGGTTACAATTACTGACATTTCCCTACCCCGCCTGCGTCAGTTAGCTATGGAACTGCCTGCTAACGTACATACACTCTATTCTTCAGAGCACAACATACGCAAGGAATTACCCGACGTAGATATTGTCATCGGCTCTGTTCTTGTGCCCGGCGACAAGACTCCACACCTAATCACACGCGACATGCTGAGCCTGATGGAGCCGGGGACGGTTCTCGTAGATGTTGCCATCGACCAAGGCGGATGCTTTGAGACCTCCCGCCCCACAACCCACAGCGAGCCAACATACACTGTTGACGGCATAATCCATTATTGCGTGGCAAACATTCCAGGTGCGGTGGCCAACACCTCAACCCTGGCGCTCACCAACGCCACACAGCACTATGCCGTGGCACTTGCCAACAAAGGGTGGAAAAAGGCATGCAAAGATGACCCGTCGCTGGCAAAAGGATTGAATGTGGTGGAAGGAAAAATCACGTTCAAAGCAGTAGCTGATGTCTTCGGACTGGAATATACAGAAAACTGGGATTGATTGCATCTATCCCTAAAGCCTGCCACAGGCATTCTTACAAATATTAAGGTGTGAGTCTATTATTGAAAGCAAGCTTTCATAATTTCCTCACACCTTAACATTTGTGAACCGGTTGGGTTCTTTGTGGACCAGCCAGAAGTCTATCCGCTTATATCTTGCTGGCTATAATCTGTTGATTATCAGCGTTATGCAAAATACTATCTATTTTGCATATGGAAATCGGTAACACAAATCTTGCACACAAAATGACTTGATTCTCAGGAAATAAGCACCCTGTTTATCCGAAAAGTGCCTATTGTATGTGTTTTGTTAACCGACATTTCAGATTGATTCGCTTTGCATTCGCAAAGTTACAAATAAATATTGAGAAATCGTGTTATTTCAAAAATATTTGTCACGCAAACTGCTAGAGGAGAAATTTTCTGAAATATACGGCTTACAAATCCATTTCAAATGCCATAGATTACATGGCCCTACATCAGATGACCAGTGAGATTGTAAAGAAACTCGACCCAAAACTCTTTATCACCCTTGATGGTTATGATGAGTTGGTCAAGCAGCAAGGACTTACTTCAACTTGGCGTAAGTTTAAGGCAGCGCAGGAACAAATGAAGCAGGAGTAACAATCCTGCTTCATGGGTTTTAGTTGTTCTTGTTGATAAGATTTACTACCACCTTCACCATCACATCTTTTTCTTCCGTCCTACTTTCAGCTATCATTAGCGTCAGGGCGACAAGAGTGTTATCGGCAATACGTTTAGTGTGGTCTCGATTATACAGGATTCCGTTGTTGTTCAGGAACCAAAGGAAAAGAGTGGCTGCAATTCGCTTATTCCCATCG
This sequence comes from Bacteroidaceae bacterium, assembly GCA_045603885.1. Classification (GTDB taxonomy): domain Bacteria; phylum Bacteroidota; class Bacteroidia; order Bacteroidales; family Bacteroidaceae; genus UBA3839. The sequence continues at coordinate 5,787 of JAZUMZ010000349.1, forward strand.
CTGAATGAATGATTTTTCGTGACGAGATAGAGTAGCATAGCAGCCTTTTCTTCCACGCTAGGATAAAGTTCTTCACCGCCAAAGGTTTGGTAAATCTGCCCGATGCTGCTCTTGAATGACTCATCTTTTTCATTCCCAAACAGGGCAGAACCGTCGAACTTCTCACGAAGGCGGAAAATTTCCTCCATGGCATTCTCATAAGTGGCATGGAAGGGTCCTTCCTTGGTGGTCTTGTCTATGGTTAAGCGTTCGTAGTCATAGTTGTCAAGTGTGTCAAGGGCATAAGCATAGTCGGTGACCACCTCGAAAAGAGCCTCGCTCTTTACCGTTTGAAGCACGTGTTGGCTTTGTATGGTTCTACTAAGTACATCTACTAACTGACGCAATTCGCCAATTTGCTCATGTCGCAAGCGCTCGTTTACAGCATAACCTTTGACAAGATACTCCTTCAATACCCTGTTGGCCCATTGGCGGAACTGTACGCCCCGTTTGCTCTTCACACGATATCCCACAGATGTAATAACTTCGAGGTTGAAATAATCGATCATGTGGGTCTGCATTTTTCCCTTGATTGCACCGTGTTGAGTGGTATTCGCAAATTTTGCGACTACCACGGAGTCTGCCAACTCTTCCCTAAGTGCATTGTTAATATGCTTACTTATTGTTTTATAATCCCGACCAAACAATACAGCTATTTGTTCTCGAGTAAGCCATATCATATCTTTCTCCAGCCGCACATCTATTTGAGTCTGCCCATCCTCTGTCTGGTAAATGACAATTTGGTTGTTCCCATTATTAATATAGTTTGTTGATCTTTGTTGCATTTTGTTCCTTTTTTCTTTTTCATTCGGCAAGTCTATTCCCAACTTACAAACTAATTCTTCAATGTTTTCTTTTAAATAAACAAATGACTGTGGCGCTCTAGCAACATCTTTGAAATATGTTAGCGGTCTAGGATAATCAAACTTATATACAGATTTTAACTTAATGGCATACGCCTTATCACAATTCCTGAAATAGTTCATAAAAAACTCTTTGGATATGCCTGAGTACTCTTTTGTAATTTTCCACAATTCTTCAGGCGATTCCTTTATAATGGACTCAACCTCTATTAATGCAACTACCTGCTTTACAGGAGCCGTAGCATACACTATCATATATTGGATGTTAGATGGTACGAGTTTCCTGTACTCGTATCTCTTTTCCCCAGACATTATTTTCTCGACATGTTGAGGATGAATGGATATTAGTATATTATTGCTCATATTTTAGGGACACATATTGTTCATTACTTATCTGCCGAATACTCTGTATATTTCCTTTTATACCAACTTCGACAATCTTTCGATGTGGTATTTCCCTTTCCAATTCTATATATCTAAAGAGGATAACTAGAGTCTTTTTCCGTAAAAACTCTTGAACTTCTGAAAATGTGTAAACAGTTCTCTTGGCAATTATGGGGAACACCTCATTTATATCTTCTGAAAAAAGAACATTTTCTACAATTCCTATGCATTGGATAGATTTTTTATCTGTACTCCTGTAAAATAAGACGATATCTCCTTGCTGAATTGCTTTAATTTTTGAATGGCAGAGATATGCTTTTTTTATCGTATTTCCTTGACAAGAATAGAGAGACTGATCCTTTTCAAACAACGAACCTTTCAGGCTGCTCAGATCAGGAAATAAATCCTCATGATATTTCGGTTGAATTGGTATAATGAATTTCTGGACTGAGTCGTTTTCCTTAAAGTAAGGATAATAACGAATTAAAGAATCAAGTGGTTTACTACCATCGTCTTTCAACTTCATAGGTTTGATATAAACTTCATCTTGTTTATAATTTCCTAAATAATAGAAACCATAGTCCTGACATAGTCCTACAAGAGTTTTTTGTTCTTCTCCATAAGTATGCAGATACACCCAATCAATATTGTTCTTCACACAATAGTCAAAAGCGATGTATAAGAGTCGTTCTCCTAACTTTTTACCCCTTGCGTTAGAATCAACTTTAAAAGTACATAGTTTCAAGATTTTTCCATAGACAGGCTCGCCATCGTCTGTCAATGGAATATCCTGCTCATGCTTGTATATACATATTGCGACAACGGTTCCAGTCTCGCTCCAGTCCTCAATATACCAACATTTACGTTGCTCCGATGCACATTTTTGATACCATTCATCAAAACCGACATATGATTGACGTAATGAATCGAAGAAAGATTGGCTTTTATCTATTTCATATAAGTGTCCCTCTTTGACTCCTGTATAACCAAATGTGATAGGGTCTTTTGTGTAGCGTCGCAAGAAAAGTAGGAATTGCTCCAACCGATATACTTTATCCTGTATACCTATCTGTTGAGCCTTTTTATGTATCCCTTCGTCATTTGTGACCAGGAGATGAACAGCACCACGATATAAGGCAAATAAGACATTATTGTCAACTCGATCGTTATCATTAGACTGAGATAATCCTAGCTTTAAACAATCTTTTTCTGTTAATATGGGTGGATTGTCTATTTGAGAATACTGCTTCAATCTTGACAAAACAATTTTTTGCCTTTCTAAATTTTTATCGCGTTTAATATCTTCAAACTGTATAGGGTGAATATACAAACAATGTTGCTGTTCTGCGGATAGTTTCCGAAGTTCAGCAAAGGAAGAATCAAGAATTCTGCTTGTATCTTCCAATGGGATGATGATATTGGTATCTAAGAGTATATTCATTTATTTGAAGTCATGGTTCTATAAACACAGGCGTTCCTTTTGCATTTTCCGGATTAATGTCAATCAACTTTTCTATTAGACGATGATTAACCAAAAGGCTTAAATCTATGTCGAGTGGTTCTATTGAGAAAGTCATGTAACTTCTGCGAGGATTCTTGTTAGGATAGTCCATCGCTTTCAGTTCTTCCTTCCCCATCTCCTTATGTCCTGCAACAGTATAGGCAGACAGCTTGTCTGGTTTACCAAATTCATATAGGACTAACAGGCCCGTCCTTCCAAACATCTCTCTATGCTCTTCCATAGATCCCTTAGTCTTACCCAACCTTACATTATATATATTATGCGTGAGAATCCAGTCTTTCTGTTTCTTATTCTTGGTACATCCAACAAGAATGGTTTTATCTCCACCGAAGAAATCTATAATATTCTGATCAAAGCGATTCCATTTATAGCACTCAAATGGTTCTGCAGCCATCATCATCTCGCTTTCCTCTTCAATCGGAGCATACATAGAAACCACAGGTGCAGGAGTAGCCTTTACCTCATTATAATCCACATCCTCGTTTTCCTTGAAATTCTCAACCTGTTCCATCACCTCACGGAACACTTCTGGAGTGTACTGTGGCGGATAGCCATTCTTGACAAGGCAAATCTTGATGTCTTGTTTCAACTGGTCACGAACGCGCTGGTTATTGAGCCAATCGGCAAAGGAAGATTTTGCATCAATAATCTCTCGAATCTTACATGCAAGACTTTTACACTTATCATTGACAACAATACCATCCATCTCCTTGTCTTCTCCGTATTCGAAGTTGTTCTTATCTCTTAGGTGAATCAGAATATCATAAAAAGCCTTCTCTTCAAAGGTTAGCCCCAACTTACGAAAACTCTCACGGTCGGCTTGCATACCTTTGAGAATGTTCAGAGCCTGCTCAGTGGCATTTTTGATGATACTTTCCGCTGTGGCTTCCTGGGTTGCACCTGCTTCCTGTTCCGACAGGAATTTACGTCTGTCGTGGTACTCCTGAATGGTAGCCTCCAGCATTTCTTGAAATCTCTTTGATGCAACCTGATTGGTCCTACCATATTCTGTTATTTGCTTACGGAGAAGTTTTATCAATGTCTCCAGTTTTGAAGCTGGCATCTTGATGTCTTCAAGCCTTTCGGTGAATTCAGGTCCAAAGATGTCCATTTCCTCACCCTCTTCAAGAATGCTCTCCACATTATTATACTTCAAGGCTTCCTCCACCATCTTTGCCACTCGCCTATTCATGGTGTCGGTATCTGGTGCGTCAGTACCATTCATCTTATATACCATACCTGCAATAGCCATGAAGCATTGTGCCAATGCCGACTCCTCCTCGCTAAGTTCTCCCGAAGGCTGACAAAGGTCGTAAGCCTTTCGCATCCTCTTCACGTTTTGCAGGAAATAGGTCTTGAAGGTAACTTTCTTTGTTTTCTTCCCATCCTTGCTGACAGAGTTGAAGTTCTCGTTTGACGAGAAGACAAACTCCGCTGCCTTTGCCAACAGAGTGTATCTTGTTGCTGGATCTGTCTCTGGATTCAGGAATGGGGTCAGATCATAATTTCTGAACAAAGCCTTCAGAATCTCCATGTACTCACGGAAAATGAGAGTAGCCTGTTCAATGTCATCTTCAGTCAATGCTACCGAATTGTCGCCACCATACATTTTTCTCGCTTCCAGCATCTGGTCACGAATGCCGATATAGTCAACTATCAAGCCATACTCCTTGCCAAGGTATTTGCGGTTAGCACGGCTGATGGTCTGTATCAATGAATGTTTCTGCAACGGCTTATCGTTATACATGTAGGTAAG
>JAZUMZ010000350.1:0-5038 GCA_045603885.1 Bacteroidaceae bacterium
GATGTCCACAACGTCGGTGATGTCGGTGCGTCCGTCGGAGTTCACGTCCGAGGTGTCCTTGTACCTCGTGTCTCCTGCTATCGTGTTGACTACCCCCACCACATCCGTGATGTCCACCTTACCGTCCTTGTTGATGTCGCATTGGGTCTTTGAGGGAAGCTCCTTTAGAATAAAATTTTGTGTTGTTCGACAAAACACCCCATCTGTTATATATTGAGTCTGATATCCGTCTGCCTTGACCATGACTGAGATGGGCTTACCAGTAAAGTCCTTCTCCGTCAGCTCCGTGTCATGGGGCAGGTGCAGGTACATAGTATATAAGCCGAATATATCGGTCTTGCCCTCTGCGAGGATGTCGGCATTCTCGATGTCGTCTCTTGTCCCCTCGTAATAAGTCACTGTGGCATTTCTGACTTCAATCCCGTCCTGGGTTTTCACCTCTCCCCACAGCACGGGTATGTCGTATGAGCGCTCTGAGTCGAAGGTGATGCTTATGCGGTTGTCGTAGCTCAGGGTATATTCCCCCGGCTTGAATCCCGGAAACTCATTGCGGAAATAGTAGGACGGAAATCCCGACCACCGGTCTCCCGGTGTGTCGTCAAGCTCTAATGTTATGGTGTTGCCGTCGGTTACGCATGTCAGGTATGGCCAGATACAGCCGCTTGCCCTGAGCCTTCCCGACACGACGAGCGTGTCGCCCTCCAGCTCGCAGTGCAACGAGTCGGGCCTCCAGTAATCGTCCCTCTCAGTCCTGCGGAGCGGCTGCCCTTTCAGCTTTTCCGTGTCGATGTTGTTGAAGGTGGTCTCAAAGGCATAGCTGTCCCACCATGCAACGTGAGAGTCACGGATTCCCGTCCCCAACTCAGACGGAAGGAGGACGGAGGTCTTGAGCGAGCCGAAGTTCTCCAGCCATAAATCCTTGCGAGAGGGATAGCGTCTGTTGTACAGCTTGATGAGCCGCTGTGTGGAAGGGTCTGCGCCGAAGACATCCTCAAACAGGGTGTCTTTCACCTCATAAACCACAAGCTCAGTACCGTCCTTGCATGAGAACGACCTGCCGAGCCCCAGGCTGAAGTCAAACAGCACGAACTCCGCCCCCTCTGTCTCGTCGTAACGCATAATCCGTTCGCCCTCTGTGCGGCAATATATGGTTTTCCCGCTCCCGTCAAGCATTCTGATGGGGCTGTATTTCTTCCCGCCGAACTCTTTGGTCTGTTTCTGGAACAAATTATAATCGGAACGGAAATTCACACTGGAGACATTTCCTTCGTTATCCTCGGTATATATTCTCCATTGCGCATAGTTATACTGTGCGTACACGCCCCGGCACGTTACTGCCAGCAGACACAATGCTGATAAAAGTCTTTTTGATATCATGGTAAGAATGGCTTAATCAATAGAACATGCAAATATAACTCAAATCGTAAAAGTATCAAAGATTCGTCTCAAGAAATATTACACTATTTTTACACTTTTTTAGCAAACACCCTGTTTGTCAATATGTTTGATACCGAGAGACATAAGGAATTATTATGATTCTTATTTTAACATCGCGCTCCGCACTGGATTAAAGGATTCAAAGGATTTCCAGATTCCTCATAAACCAAAGGCACGCAGCAATGAATCATTCAAAAACACAACCGATATACGGGGGCGATAGTAAACACGTGTTTTTTCACATGCTCACCGCCATAGTATCTCGCAATATTTGCCAATCCGTAATTGCACTCTACGCCGACGCCATGCCTGCCCATCTGGTAATAGACGCCTGCGACAATGCCGATGTCCGTCTTCCTGGATTTCTTTTTCTCATCCAAGTACCGATAAAATGCATTGTCTTCTGTGTCGTATTCACCCTGCAACAAGGCAAGGTTCAGAGACGTGCCGACGGCGACAATAAAATGGTGCTTCTGCGAGAGCGGCTCGGCTCCTATGTGGTATTGGACTGTCACGGGAAACCGAAGGAACAGGAAAGCGTCCTCATTGATATTGTCTGTTTCGTAAAACGATTCTCCCAACGGTCCGCACAGATTCAGTTCTGTACCCACATTTACAGCCCATCGTTTCCCAATTCTGCGGCTGACACTCAGTTTTGCCTTGGTGGATATTCCTCCCGGTCTTGGTCTGTCAAATTCGCTGTCAGGGTTGTCTGTTGACACCGATTCTGTAAAGCCGCCGATACCGGCCGTGAATTCAAATCCCCCATCGCTTTTCCTGTGAAAAAGACGAAGCGGATACAAAGGAGAATGTCAGAAGAAATATAAATTTGTTTAAGGAATTCATATCCAAACGCTTTAATGTTGCTTTGTTAGTATACTCCTGAGATAGAATGGTAAGGACTGTCAACATAATATATTGACTTCTTCCATTCTGCTTTCCTTATTTTTTTTGCCTCTTTCCATTCTTTTTTGTCTCTCCACATCCATTTAAATGATTTTGCGTACATCAAAGAAGGCTCTGGGATATTTTTTGCGGGACGGAAATGAAACTTTGCGTTCATGTCAAAGGTATATACCTTATTTTTGGACACTAATTCTTGTCTTTCCAATACAATAGTGCGCTTGTCCACAATCTTGAAATAATGTCGTGCTAAAATCCACGTCCCATAAAAATTAAACACAGAATAGTCGGGATGGTCAGTAAATTCACAGGGATGTTCTGTTATAATCTCGGAGTGGTCGATTTTATATGCTCCGCCAGGGATAAACTTGCTGTGGTTGACCTTTCCTACCGCGTATAAATGAGTCAGCAGGTCTATGCTGTCATTTGTGTTGCCGGATGTCAGGTTCCATGTCATATACTTTTCTGATTTGGGATGTAAGGTAATGCACGAGTCATTGAAGATAAGGAAAGAGAAAGAGCCGTCATCGTAGAACACAATGAAATTTGAGCAATACCAGGGATGCTCCAATTCATTCTCGCATACGTAAATCCCGTTTATACTTATGTCATTAAGGTAATTGACATTTTTGGCGCCAAGTGTGAACCCTGTCGTGACTTGATTCTCCCTGACATCCAGTGTGCGGCATCCGTAATACAAAACCATTGAGCAGATTGCGCAGATGAACATGCGTTTGCTGAATCTATGTCGTACCATTTAACTTTTAACTTTACTTTTTGCTTTTAAGCGACTTTAAATATCTCTTCCTCTGGGTGTCGTATTCCGCCCACTTCACTTCAGACAGCCATCTGTATTTCCGGTGCTTGTCATATTGGTTTAGCGGAGGTGGAATGTTGTAGGCACGGTGGAAATAAAAGTCACGGAAACTTTTGTCAGATATGGTGTAATCTTGATGGGAAACCCAGTCATGTGTGTAATAATCATTATATATCAATCGAATGTGTTCTCTGTCTATAACCTTAAAGGCAAACCTTTGGATATCCACATAAGACTTATAATCAATCTCCAGATGTTCAGTTATTATGGTATCTCCTTTTATCACATAAAGTCCACCGCTTGTGTCGTAATCGTTCCGTAGCCAGTTTGCCAATATGTTCAAGGATCTGGGAAAGTGACTCCTAAGAATGTGGGCAGACAGGTCTATATTGTCTTTGCCCATAAAAATCGGGTTGGATTCCCTCCAGCAGAACCATCCACAGCATCCGTTGTCATAAAATAATATGGTACTTTTCTCTTCGTAATTCTGTTGGATTCCGCTAAACATAATGCCACGAGTCTTTTCGTTGGAAAAATACCCGTCGGTATTTATCAGCCTGCTCACACCTCCCGGCAAAGTGTCGTACTTGGCTATCAAGTCCTCATCCTTAAAGTTTTTATTGACAAAAAGAATGTTAGGCATGCAGCCTGTAAGAAACAGGCAAATATTTGATGCCAATATTAATGAAAGTGATTTCATAGTAATATACATATTATTAATGTGCCCATATTACGTCAGGATTATAGTATCCTGAATAAGAATACATTCCTTTCTGCATATAGCTATAAGTCAAATAGTATTTTGCAGTACCTGCATTTATTTCATACATCAATTTATGCAATACATTTTGAGTGGCATCTTGAAAAACAGCAGCATTATATCCATAGCGGAAGATTTGATTTCCATTGATTAAACCAATCCATAATGGGGCTGTATATACATAATCTTTAGTCCATCTCTCAAACTTGCCTGCTATAGGGCTTTTATATTCATAAGACTCTCCATTTGAATCTTTTTTACCAAAGTTTGTTCCAATAATTATTCCAGTTGAAATATTATTTATACGCATCTCCGCAGCAGTCGTTCTCCACCGGTCCTCACGATCACCAAAATAATCATTTGAGAAAGAGAAACTGAAATTTTCACCATTATCATATCTAATTGTACCGACTCTTTGTGAATCAATTAAGTTTCCATAAAAATCACCGCTTTTGAATGTTGAACTTGAATATGAAATACAATTACGTCCTAATCCAATACTACTTGATAATAATGAATAATAATTTGTCACTCCACCCCCAATGCCGAAAGAAAATGAATTATTCTGGTAAGATAGTCTGGCTCCAAGACCGACTGTCAAAACATCACCACTAAAACAAACCATAGGATTTGCTGAAAACGCCAGATGTGGATTTATTGTTATATTTTGATGCGGGATAACATTATTTATAAAGTTGTTTGCAGTATTTTTGCCTATATATGACCACATATGTCCCGAAACATTTGTTGATGGTACCTTATAGCCAATAACTGATGCCGCAGCACTTAATAAACCATGCCTGACAGATTTCCATCCCCAGTTTCCAGAGGCTATGGAATTGGAAAGATATCCTGATGCAAAGCTGAAAGCAGCAACTATAGCGTGCCCCCATCCGAACAACTCCCCGCTTGGGTCTGTATATCTCAACGGGTTGTTCATACAATAGGAATACCTGTTGAATCCCTGTGGAGACAGCGGAGCCTGCACGTAGTCATCAGGGCTGAGGAAACGTGCGGTGAATGGGTCGAACATGCGTCCGTTCATATTTATCAGTCCCAGCTCGGAAAGCGTCTCATGTCCGGTGAACCCACGGATAAACCCGATGTCGTTCCTGTCGCAT
>JAZUMZ010000351.1:0-11088 GCA_045603885.1 Bacteroidaceae bacterium
CCCATCTGGTCGCCCTTCACTCGGTCGAAACCCTTTCCTGCTCCTTGCAGTCCCCTGAAGATATTGCCTCCTCCGATAACGATACCAATTTCCACTCCCATGTCGTGGATTTCCTTGATTTGGCGGGCATAGTCATTCAAACGTGTCACGTCGATTCCGTAGCCCTGACCTCCAGCGAGGCTCTCGCCGCTCAGTTTCAAAAGTATTCTATTAAATCTTGCCATGATAATGATATTTTATGTTTGGTTTTTATTTCCTAAAATGTCTCTTGTAATAGTCGTGTGCCTTACGCTTCCTCTCGAACTGGTCTAAAAGCCTGATGACATGGTCTGCGGAGGCAACCGGATCCCAGCCCCGTCTTCGCGCATATTCAGATACGATTTTCCTGCACAGAATGCGGTCGTGGGTCATGCGTTTGAAGTTCTCAAGGCATTGGCTCTGTGAAGGCCTCTCCTTGAAATGTGACCGGTTGATGTCAATCACCTGGAAGTGGAAGTCCTTTCCGTCCATCCGATAAAGGAAATTTGACAAGTTCGTGTCGCCATGTAGGAATCCCTTGGAGTGCATAAAGACAATGAAATCCACGAACTGGCTGAAGAACAGCTTGTCGTCGAGCATAGTCAAGTGAGACTTGATGTCGTTGTCGCTTGTGAAAGCCGAGACAAAATATCCCTGACGAAACAGCCCTACGGTAGTTGTCTCAATAAAAGCAATCGGCTCAGGTGTGTCGATACCCATTTTTCTCAGCCTCAGCGCAAACTTGTATGCCCGCTTCGCTTTCGACGGTCGGAATAATGTGTAGTCTATCCGCTGGTGAAGCATAGGCACCTTATAGCGTTTGACCACCAATGTCTGTCCTTCCACCTCGAAACTCTTCACGACATTGCGTTTATCTCGCAACACGATTCCCTCGCTGTCAAACCTGGCGGGCAATGACAGCATAAAAGGCTTCAGTGACTGATATTTCGGATTTATTGTCAAATTCATTTGAAACGCCTGGTGTCGTTATAATCGTGATAGGAGTGATTAAGGTCTAAATAGTCAGGACGATGTACACGCCGTTTGTTCTCCGGCGGAATGTTCATGTACTCACCATAAAGGGCACGAAGATAAGTGTCGTAGTCCTCTGGTCCGTAGAAGCGGTGCCCCTCAAACTCATAGCCGTCTTTCCTCTCGCCAATGACGCTCTTTGAGATGATAGAGCGCTCACCGTTGTCGAGCATGCACACCTTGTCGCATTTGTCGAAGTCGCATGCTGTCTGCAGTTTGTGCATCCACCTGAGCAGCGTGCCGTTTTTGAAGAGAGCCTGAACAATCCTTGGCCACCATGACGAGAACCCGTGTCCTCGCTTATAAGGATCCCGGTTACGCATATATATCAGGCGATTGAGCACCTTGTATGCAGAAAAATGCAGTCGTCTTTGCCATCGTTTGTCGCTTACCGCATCAAGCGGCCAGATGTCAAGATACACTCCTCCGAGCTGATTGTAGGTCCACCGCTCTATCAACGTTGTGCTACCGTCGATCACCTTGCCCAACTCCATGGGATAAGAGTCTGAAGTGGATGGTCCGACAAACTCGTATGGTTCAGGAAGAAGGTTCTGAATTATGGTTGCGAACCGCTCATAGTCGGGACGTAACATAGCAATGTCCATATCATCATCCCAGGGTATGCAGCCTTTGTGTCGCACAGCTCCGAGCAATGTACCGTTAGTCAGGAAATATGGTATATTGTTCTCCCGGCATATCTTGTCCACGACTACGAGAATTTTGAGCGAGCACTCTTGATGCTCCCTCAATGTCGGTGCCGTGATGTCATTATTCTTCTGCATGATGTCAAGCTGTAAATACTTTAATACCTTATTTTGTTGCAAATATAGGTATAATTTGCGAGTTTGACAAAAATATATTAACTTTGTCAATCAAAACTTTAAAAATGAGAATGACAAGTTTCATAATCATTAATTTCAACACCTGGGAGTTAACCCTGAAATGTGTGAAATCTATACAGACACACGTAAAGGGTTGCAAATATGAGATAATTGTTGTTGACAACGGCAGCAAGGACTCAGACTTGACGGAGCTCAAAGCCAACATACCTGATGACTGCAAAATCATAGAAAGCCGCCTCAATCTGGGATTCGGCGCAGGCAACATGCTCGGTGCCAATTTCGCCACCGGCGACTACCTGTGCTTTCTCAACAGCGACGTGGAGCTGATGGACGACTGCGTCACTCCTCTGTGTGAATATATGGTCTCCCATCCTGCTGTGGGGTGTGTGACCCCTCAGCAATACGACGGCCAAGGCCATCATGCCCGCTCGTTCAGGCACAAGACCGGCATTCGCCACGACCTCTTCGGCGACTCCCTATTCGAGCATCTGTGCCCAAAGAAATATCCGTCGCCCGACCACGACTTCGATGGCTCGGAGTTGGAGGTAAGCCAGCTCAACGGCAGCTTCATGCTCTTCCCCTCAGACAAGTTCTGGGCCGTGGGAGGTTTCGACCCCAACATCTTCCTGTATTATGAGGAGTATGACATGGGACTGAAGATGAACCGCCAAGGGTGGAAAAACGTGGTGTTGACAAAATATCAGTTCAGACATATCCACGGAGCCACGATAAAAAAACAAAAATCGATTGCCAAGCGCGAGCTTTACATATCGAAGATTTATGTTTACAGCAAATACCACAACTGCTTCCTGTCACTCACATACAGGCTTATCAATATTATAACCCTCGCCGTAAAACCATCAAAATGGTATATACTCAGCGCGATTATACACGGCAACACCCTCGGTCGCTCCATGCGCCATAAATCTGTGAGACGATGAATGATCAGAAGACCATACTCCTCGACCTTCGCAACCTGAACAACCCGACAAGCGGATTCGGTCAGATCGCGCGTAGCTACGCACATCTTTTCGGCTTGCTCAACGAGCCTGACCTCCGCTTCGTGTTTCTCATCCCGGAGAACTTCAGCGAGGACATCTTCGGACAAGCTGAGGTTGTGCGCTACACGAAAGAAATGCGGCGAGACTCCCGTTTGCTGCCCAAGGTGGATTTATGGCATTCTGTAAACCAGCAGCAGAAGGTGAGACGTATAGACGACGGCACCAAGTTCGTGCTTACGATTCACGACCTGAACTACCTGACCGAGAAGAACTGGCTCCGCCAGATGAAACACAACCTCCGGTTGGGACGCATGATACGCCAGGCAGATGCCGTGACCGCAATATCCGGATATGTGGCAGTACAGGTGGAGTCTAATTTTGCCCGCAAGCTGGGAGGAAAGACGGTCGAGACCATCTATGACGCAGTGGAGTCGATCAGCAACAAGACATCCACAAAGCCCATGTTTGCAAGCGACCGCCCGTTCTTCTTCACCATCGGCCAAATCCGTATGAAAAAAAACTTCCACCTGCTGGTGGATGTGATGAAGTCGTTTCCTGACCATGATCTCTATATCTGCGGTGACGACCACTTTGAGGCCGCGAAGGTGATAAGGAAGAAAATCAAAGAAGGTAATGTAAACAACGTGAGGTTATGCGGCAAAATCTCCGAGGGTGAGAAAATATGGCTTTACAGCAACTGCGAGGCATTCCTCTTCCCCAGTCAGGGCGAAGGATTCGGCCTGCCCGTGATTGAGGCCATGCAGTTCGGCAAGCCCGTGCTCGTGTCGCCCCACACCTGCCTTCCAGAGATCAGCGGCGGCTATGCATTCGTGTGGAGCGACGTGCATACATCTACGATGGTTGATGGTATAAAGAACTATCTGCCTGAATTTTATTCCGACAAAGACAAAAGCCAGAAAGTGCGCGATTACGGCCATTCGTTCACCTACGAGCGTCATGTCAGCCAATATCTCGCCTTATACAGAAACGTGTTGAATTTAGGATAAATGACCGTGAAGAGAAGAGAGATTAAAAATATATTGGTAATTCGTTTCCGCCGCGTGGGTGACTCCGTGTTGTCCATGGCTTTATGTCACGGATTGAGGCAGTCATTCCCGGGAGCGAGAATTGACTTCGTAATAAACGAGGGAATCCACACCCTTTACGAGAACCACCCCGACGTGGACCGCTGCATCGTTTTCAACGACGATGAAAACCACAAGGCTTGCAAATACATCCGCAAGGTGTGGCGCACTGTACACGACACCCGCTATGATGTCATAATCGACATGCGCGGTACTCTCCGCACCCTCCTTTTCTCTCTCTTCAGCCGTTTCCGCACTCCCCTCCGCATAGGCAAGCACAAGTGGTACTCATGGTTGGCACTGAGCGACAGCGTCCGCAATTACGGAACAGGGAAAGGCAGCCGAATCGTGCAGAATAACATGCTCTTGGAGCCGTTAAGAAAGACGGCCGAGATAAAACCCTCCGACCAGTTCCGTCTTTATGTCGATGAGTCGAGGCGTGAGAAGATGAGACACGAGATGGAGACCCACGGCATCGACTTCAGCCGTCCGGTCATACTTGCCACCCCCACGGCACGCCTTGAATACAAGGTGCTTCCGTCAGACGTGATGCAAGACTTACTGAGACGTATCATCCGTCTGTCGGACGCTCAAATAATTTTCAACTTCGGAGGCGGCAAGGAAAAAGAGGCTGCCATTCGCCACAAGCATGAGTTGGGCGACGACCCGCATATATTCACGGACATCGAGGCTCACTCGCTTCCAGACCTGTGTGCCCTGGCATCCAACTGCACATTCTTCTTCGGCAACGAAGGTGGTCCCCGACATATCGCCCAGGCTCTCGACGTTCCATCGTTCGCCATTTTCCCTCCAGGAATCAAAAAAGAGATCTGGCTCCCAAACGAGGGTTCACGTTTTGCCGGCATAAGCCCCGACGACATCATGAGTGCCGATGAGCAGGAGCGGGAAAAACTGTCATACAGCGACAAGATGAGACTCCTGACCGCAGATAAGATATGGAGTCAGGCTAAACCGATGATTAGTAAATATTGCGCATTATGAGAACATATATCACAATAATACTGATGACAGCGTTTATGAGTTCCGCGGCCCACAGCCCTGACTCTCTTTGCCTGGCAGGGTCAAGCCATCAGGCAGAGTTGACATTCAATGCTGAGTCCCCGGAGCTTTTCAAAAGTACTGACAACCAAGAGCTTAATGATCCCTTAATAGATTCAACAGGCTCCGACATAACAGACCCTTCCGGGCAATCAGTGGCATACACAGCCAAAGACACGGTATGGCTCAACCCTGTCAACGGCACCCGTGTCCATCTCCAACGTTTTGGAGGTCTTGACACTCTTGCCTTGCCCAGCCGCAACGTTATAAAACCCATTACCGAGTCGCTCGCCATCAACTTCGGCGTGTGGGGCTACGACCATTTCATACGCAACGAGGGATGGGCAGACGTTGACATCCACAACATACGCCACAACCTGAAATGCACATGGGTGCTCGACCACGACAGCTACTCAGGCAACCAGTTCTCACATCCTTTCCACGGCAGCATATTCTACAACGCCGCCCGATATCACGGGCACACCTACTACGAATCGGCACTGTATCCGCTTATCGGAAGCTGTGTGTGGGAATATTTCTGTGAGACCAACGAGCCCTCATACAACGACTTCCTGTCCACCGGCATAGGCGGCAGTGCTCTCGGTGAGGCCACTTACCGTGTATCCGACATTGTGTATGACAACACAAAGCGCGGATTCAACCGCGTGATACGCGAGTTGGTTGGAGGTCTGCTCAACCCTGCCCGCGGATTCCACCGTATGTTCTCAGGAGAGATGTTCCGTGTGTCACACGACACCCGTGGCAAGCGTGTCTCACCCGAGCCATTCTCACTCGATGTGGGCGTGGGATACAGACATATCAAAGAGATGCGTCACGAACGGCGTGAGAAGCACATCCCATATATAGACTTCCTGCTTACCTACGGTGAGCATTTCGACGGCAAGACCCGACATAAACCCTACGATTTTTTCAGACTTTATGCTCAGCTGAACCTGTCTGGCGATGACCCTACGTTCAGCGACATCGACCTTCGCGGACGTATCCTGAGCCATCAGTTCTCATCTCCTTGTGGCTGGAGATTTGACACCGGGCTATATCAGGTTTACAAGTATGTGGACAACTATGGTGTAAACGGCAAGACCAAAAGCCGCATGAAAGCTGGTGACTTCTCTTTTGTAAACGAGGCTTGCAGCTTCGGATGGGGGTTTTATGCAGAGAAGGAAAGCCGGAAAATCTCGTTCAGCAACGACTTCATGGCTG
Organism: Bacteroidaceae bacterium; assembly: GCA_045603885.1. Lineage (GTDB taxonomy): Bacteria > Bacteroidota > Bacteroidia > Bacteroidales > Bacteroidaceae > UBA3839. The sequence continues at coordinate 6,259 of JAZUMZ010000351.1, forward strand.
ACGCCGTGGCCTTCGGCGGCACTATGGCAGACCATTTCACGCCCCGCACCTACAATTTCGCCTCCGGCCTGAGCATACGTAACGAGATGCGCTTCTGCATCAACAACCGCATGGTGGTGGGTGATGAATTTTATTTCGCTCGTATGTATATGTTCAAGGGTTCAAAGACAGGAGCCCCCGATGATTACAACCGCTGGTATTGGGGCGACAAGGGCAACACCTCCATATTTCGCAACAAAGCCTACCTACACCTGTTTCTCAACAATGTCCTGAAACTAAACGCCGAGCATACCCTCTTCTACCGCCGCGCCAACTACGAGGTCTATCCCTCCCACCACGGCAAAAGCTACGAGCTGCGCCTCGGACTGATTTATTCGATATAAATTTTGATTTACCTCACTCGATGAAAAAAGGTATCAGATGCCTATTCGCATAAGTGACAAAAATTTTTGAATATGGAAGAACTGAAACAAAGAATTCTACAAGATGGGCAAGCCAAGGCTAACGGTGGTGTCGTACTTGTCGGCTCTTTCCTTAACCACCAGCTCGACCCGGAACTTCTGATGCATTGCGCCGAGGAGTTTGTCCGCGTGTTCAAAGATCAAGGAATCAACAAGATTGTAACTATCGAGGCCTCAGGTATCGCACCGGCTATACTCACCGGCTATCTGATGAAGCTGCCCGTAGTATTTATCAAGAAGAAACAACCGAAGACCGTTGATGACTCATGGAAGTCTTGGGTATGGTCGTTTACAAGGGGTGATGAGACTACCGTGTGTATCGACCGAAACTTCTTGACTTCAGAAGACCGCATCCTCTTTATTGACGATTTCCTGGCCGACGGTCATGCCTCCGGCTGTGTCATTCACCTCTGTCGTCAGTCAGGAGCACAGATAGTAGGCATGGGCTACTTAGTGGAGAAGGGTTTTGCACAAGGTGGACAGTTCTTGCGCGACCATAATATAAAATATCATGCTCTGGCAACCATAACCCACATCAATGAGGACGGTGGCATGGAGATAGAATAAACCTTGAAGAAGAACAATAAGCTATGATTACACTGACAAACAATAACGGTGATGTAGTGCTGAATTTGAGCGGAAGACTCGACACTTCAGTAGCAAGCGACGTAAATGATAAAATCGGTCGATTCCTGGCAACGTCGGAAGTGATTAACAGCTTGACTGTGGATGCTGACGCATTGGAGTATATCTCCAGCTCAGGGCTGCGTATCCTGCTCTCGTTGCACAAACGTTATAAGGACTTTCGTATCATCAATGTCAATTCCGATGTGTATGACGTGCTTCTTATGACAGGCTTTGCCAAAATCATGCATGTGGAGCGCGCCCTACGTACAGTGAGCGTGGAGGGCTGTGAGGTTATCGGCATAGGAGGCGTTGGAACCGTCTATCGGCTCGATGGCGATACCATCATCAAAGTATTCCGCGAGGGTACAACACTCAACGAGGTGCGTAGCGAGATTACAATGTCGAAAGAGGCCTTTATCTTGGGAATGCCTACCGCTATCTCGTTCGACATAGTGCGTGTTGGCAACCAGTACGGATTGGTGTACGAGCTGTTAGAGGCCAAGACGCTTAGTGCCTGCATAGCTAGCGAGCCTGAACGCCTTGACGAGTTCGCCCGCCAGTATGCCACACTTTTCCGACAGATGCACGAGATCAAAGTTCCAGCTGACAGTAGTGTACAAAGTGCCCTGGAACATGAGTACGATCAGGTGAGACACATCCGTCGGTACTTTCCTCAGGAGAGCATCGACCTGTTGATGCAGATTTTAGATCACGTACCCGAGGAGCACCGCCTTCTACACCTTGACTTGCAAACAAAGAATGCAATGGTGCAAGGCGGAGAGCTGATGTTGATAGACATGGGTGAGATGGGCTACGGCCACCCTATGCTCGATCTGGGCCATGCCTATTCGGCAATGGTTTCATTTGTTGGCGATTACGAGGGCACTATCGGACTTCCCCGCCCGCTGGGTCAGAAGCTGTGGGAGCTCGCCATCGGCTATTATTTCGAGGGCTTACCAGCCGATGTGATTGAGCTGCGCAGACGTCAGATAGAGGCTGTTTCGTGTATCAGGAAATTCAGCTGGCTCGCCTTGAGCGACTCTTTCCCGGAAGCGGTTGTCAACGAATGCAAAGCACTTTTCGAACAGGTTGTGGCCAACCGCCGCGATTACTTGCTTGATGTCAGCCGCACACTGAAGGACTGGACTCTGTAATCAACAAAAACACATCCTGATCATAAGGGTCTATTTCACCCGACACAGCAAAAGCCATAAGCCTCGAACTGATCTGTTCGGGATGAAATCTTGATTTATTGCCTCTAAGGAATAAGGGAATAAGGGATTTTCGAAACGTCTCTCCGTTTTATTTGCTGCTGACAAATAAAAATTAGCAATTTTGTTTGCTGGTATCAAACAAAATTATTAACTTTGCTCGCAGTTTGATGATATCAATATAGATTAATATATCATGGCAATAACAAAAGAGACATTTCGCACCCTTATTCATGAGGGACAGGAGGAAATAAGAGACGTAGAGCTTTATGATCGCCCGTTTGATTTTGAGGAGAACGGTAGGTATGTTCTTGTTGGTGTACGACAGGCGGGCAAATCATATATGCTGTTTAAGCGTGCAAGACAGATGATGGCAGCAGGGTATCAGCTGGAAGATTTCGTTTATATCAACTTTGATGACGAGCGCCTTATAAACATGACCGCCGATGAGCTTGACCTTATCCTTCAGGCCTACCAATCGGTCTATAGTCACACACCTGTATTGTTCTTTGACGAGATACAGAACATTGAGGGTTGGGAACATTTCGCCCGTCGTCTGGCCAACAAGAAGTATCATGTATATATAACAGGCAGCAACGCCAAGATGCTTAGTCGCGACATACAGACGGTTCTCGGAGGTCGTTTCATCGATGCACTCATTTACCCCTACTCGTTTTCGGAATATCTGGAGGCACAGGGTGTCTTTTTAGAGAAAGAATGGCAATATGGCAGCAGGCGTGCCTTTGTCCAACAGGCCTTTGCCGACTATCTGAAATGGGGCGGTTTCCCCGAGCTTTTGTTGTTCCGCAACAAAAGGAACTGGCTTAATGGCCTTTATGAGAAGATTCTTTTGGGCGACATCGTCCAGCGCAACAAGGTGAAAAATGAAATAGCACTACGCATGACCCTGAAACGGCTGGCAGAGAATGTGATGCAACCCATATCCTACAATCGTGTTGCCAACCTTATACGCTCTACTGGCGCCACCATAGCCGTTTCTTCAGTCAGCGACTATGTGCGCTATGCACAGGAGGCATGTGTGATGTTTGCGCTAGAAAACTATGCATCAAAGTTCGTGGAGAAGGAGACGGTTAAGAAACATTATTTTGTTGACAACGGTCTTCTGAGTATCTTTCTCTTTAATGGTGAGACTGCCTTGTTAGAGAATCTCTGTGCCATTCACCTACGCAAACAATACGGCAACGACCTGTGTTACTACAACAAGAATATCGAGGTGGATTTCCTTATTGCGGAGGAAGGTTATGCCGTCCAAGCATCTTACTCCATATATGGTGAGGGAATGCAGGAAACCTTTGAACGTGAGACAAAGGCATTAAAGCAACTCGACACATTCTTACCTCTACGTCGTATGGTGATTGTCACTTATGATGAAGAGGGTGTCGTTCCTATGGATAACGGCAGGCAGATAGAGGTAATCCCAGCATGGAAATGGCTTCTTGAATAATTGTCTCGCTCAAAGGAATAAGGGATTAATGGAATACCACTAATCCCTCATTCCATTTGGAAATAAAGTTCATCTTTATATACAAGACGATATGTATATTCATTTTTTTATACGTATTCCTTCAAATGTCTCTTCGTCAGAATCAACATATTTTTCCATAACACAATCAAACACATCAGGATTCTGGTGATACATCCAAGAGAACATTCTCCAACCTCGTTTAGCAAGATAATTTACCAATTTCGTAACAGTTTTAAACTCAATCTCAGCCCCTTCCTCATCATATATTTTTTTGACAATCCTATCTTCTTCCGGAAATCCAAATTCATATCTAATATCAGGCGTATTAGAATGGTAATTGCGTATCCATATATGGCAATAAGCCGGGTATTTACTATCATTTACCTTTTCTTGCGCAATTACTATTGCACACAAACATGCCAATATAATTAAAAGTCCTACTCGTTTCATAATTTTATTGTTATTGTGCCCCACTGGCAATAGCGTTTACAACATCGACAATATCAGTGATATTTACCTGTCCGTCTTTGTTTACATCACCATACAAAGACTCTTCTTCCTCTTTAATATGAGGAATCTCTAAATACGCTTTTTGAGAATCTATATATCCCAGTTTTGTAGCATACACACTAACGGTATGTTTAAAGTTCAGCACCACCTCATTTGTTTCGAAAGTCTTTGCATCTTCACAAAGGATTTCTGATATAAAAGTTACATCTTTGGTGTCGCAATGAAAACTCAACTTACCGTCAGCATATTCTATTGTTGGTGTAGCACACCTTACTTCATTATAATCTTCATCATCCAAGGACACAATTTTCCCAAATCCCCATCGTCTATAATTAACCATACTTTGGGATGGCACATGGAGTGTTGCATATTGGATATAAGTGCCGCTCTTTGACCAACCACCATATTGATATGCCTCTTCACTAAAGCAATACACATCCTCTATTCTAGGACAATTATCAAATGTACTTTCTCCTACAAACATCATTGTACTTGGTAAAGATATAGTTTTCAAATTTTCACATCCCCTAAACAT
>JAZUMZ010000352.1:0-8796 GCA_045603885.1 Bacteroidaceae bacterium
GGTTACTAATATTTAACCCCTTCGGGGTTTGCTGATCAATTGCGGGGTATTAATGTATAACCCCTACGGGGTTTGATGATCAATTGTGAGTTACTAATGTATAACCCCGTTGGTTAGCCTATTAAGATTGCGGAACATGAAAATCTGTCAAATCATCCAAATCATTCAAATAATTTTATTCAACTATCGGAAGTTTATAAAATGGAGGAAAATGGGGAGTTACGCCCATTTTTTGCATTTTTTATGTATTGCGCACCGTAATTCCGAATTTATTTGTATATTTGCAGCAGAAAGGCTGCGATTAAATGACATTTCTCCCCTAAACAATCTGACATTAACATAACACCTAATTAGTTTTTATATGAAAAGAATCTATTTTTTACTGGCTTTCACGATGATAATGTGTTCAGCCATTGGGCAGGTTACACTTCCCCGTGCCACATTCAACCTCACATTCGAAGGTGCCGAAAACGTGTCGGATTTCGGAGGAACCCAAATTGGTGATGGCGAGCTTCGCCAGTCGGAGGATCCAAATTTCGGAACCTATTACCAGAACTGCCCAAACAATGCAGTCGCAACAAAAGCTACAAACTACCTTCGCATTGAACTTGGTGACGGTCTGACAAAAGCCGGCAAAAAGACAATGGACAAGAGTATTTCTCTCGGTTTTTGGGTCAACCCTACGATTGCAAATACAATTTATCCAAATATCAGCTATTACTACAGCGTTTTCTACTCATTTTACAATGCAGGGAACCGAGGATATACATCAAAAGATAGTTGGTCAAACGGGGTTTGGAGCCAGAACACCCGAGGCTGGCTTCAGATCAATGACTGGGGAGGCCACTGGGACGACTTTGGGAATGAAGAGAATGTGAATGGCATGAACCAGATATCCATAGACTATCTTGCCCAACGTACTACAGAAAATGTAATCGAGAATGGAGAAGGAGAACAAGAAACCATTACGACACCTACCGGATTCAATGACAACTGGCATCATATAGCCTTGGTCTTAAGTGTTCAAAACAATTCAGCTACAATATATGTTGACGGTGTTATATTCAACCAATGGACTTGCAAGGCAGACTTTCTCAGCGGTTCCACAACACTGCTTGACAACCTCGAAGCTTATTCAGACCTGTACCTTGGTGGTGTAGCACAGTGGAATTGGAATGATCCAGACCCAGCGTTCGCATATGACGACTTCACCATATACGCCGGTGGCCTTGATACTGACCAAATAGAACTTATCATGAAGATCAAGAGCGGAGATGTTGACGATGACACCCGTCTTGCAATAGCAAAAGACAACTATGACACTGCGATGTCAGAGCTTGAGGATTTTCTTGGGCGTCTTGAGAATTACTCAACTTTGACCATTCGGGTTGAAGAAATACTGACACAATATGAGGAATCCACTGAGGCTAATCCAAGTATTGAAAGCTATAACGAAGCAGCCAATGCAATCCGTTCCTCTATCACGGAAATAGAAAAAATTGTAGATGCAGCCGACGCTGTGAAATCAACCATCGCTTCAGAGCTGGCATTTGCAGAAAGCAGCAACTATCCCGGCAAGTCCGATTATGTTTCCGCGTTGAGCAACTGCTCCAGCCAGATTAGTGATGCAAACACCCTGTCAACATGCGAAAGCGTTAGCGCTACAATAGCAAACGCCAAGGGTAAATATGTTGTATCTCAAGAGCTGCCATCCGATGGTAGCGGGATAGACGCCACCGCCCTCATTCTCCATCCCTGGTTTTGCAACACAGAAGCAGAGCCAACGCTGAACGGAGATGGCAACTTCAATTTCCCTTACATGGCAGAGCACGAATATGCCAACAACACGACCCCAAGTGACTACAACTCCTCTGGATGGGTCAACGGGAATACATTCACTGTAGATGATGCCCGCGTAAACTGGACGATGGGTCGAATTACATGGAACAACTGGCATGCCAAGACAAACCTGGGAACTTTGAATATCCACCAAGACCTTCGTGGCCTTCCTGAAGGCTATTATTCTGTCAGCGCCGATTGGATTACCAACTATGAACCGAGTACACAGCACACATATGCCCAAAACGCCTCATCAGTGAAATCCTCCGCATATCTTGACAATGTTGGTTGGGATACCGAAACGTGGACAACCCTGACTACCGATAAAATTCTTGTAGGTCCAGATGGACTGCTTACTGTCGGAGGTGAATCATCCACAACCGGCGCTGCTTATTCCGGCTGGTTCTGTGTAACCAACTTCAAGCTCACTTACTACGGAACAACCTATGATTTAAGCGGTGACCTTGCATTAAAAAAATCCGAAGCAGAGGGTATCATAAACGAACTAATCCTTCAGGGCGACATACTCAACGCCAACACACGTCTTTCAGAAATCATGTCTAATTCAGACACATACGTTGCCATTGGCGAACTAACAAAATTTATTGCGGAGTTGAAAAACATCTATTCCGACGAGGAGAACATTGCCAAATCTATTGACGACTTCTCTCTCACCACATCCTCATCACCCACTGTGTCAACAGTTCTTTCAGCTTCCAAAGCGCATTTGGCTTCAATGGTAAATTCGGAAGACGCCACCATTGATATTGCCTCTGAGGTAAGCCTCATCATATCAGCCACAAATGCTTATACCAGCACTCTTGCATCAGCAGAGACATGGGAATCAGAAAACATCACATCATTCATCAAAAGTCAGCTTGAATCATTAGAAACAACAGATGCGATGTCAAGTCCAACTTCAGTTGAATTGACTTCTTACAACACCTCACTCGTTAACGTCATGAAGTCATCACTTCCAAGCATGAACGCAAGTGAGACATCACCTGTTGACGCAACAGTATTCCTTCAGAATCCAAGTTTCAGCGGCGACACTTTCTCCGGTTGGATATACAACGACGGAGTTCCCGCATGTTACTACTCAGAAGTTGAATTTTACAACTGTCCGTTCGTATTCTACCAGGAGATTGAAAACATGCCAACCGGTTACTACCTTTTCTCTGTGCAAGGTTTCTACCGCGACGGAAGTAACGCCGATGCCTATGCCAGGTTTACAGCTACCGACAACGAAGATCTCCATCAACCAACAAACCAACTGAACGCAGAAATAATTGCCTTGAATTTCGATTCATCATCCCCTTTCTCATACGAAAGAAAAATGTGGAAGAAGCCAATTATGAGTTGGGCTAACTTCTTTACCGTTGGTGAAGAATTCAACGGCTACTACAGTCCTAACATCAACGATGTCGAAGCCGACGACATACTTTATTTCGCCAACACAATGGAAGGCGCAAACTACTTGTTCGAAACGAAGAAGCTACATGAGAATGGAAACACCGTCATGTTCAACTTAAGTGCTCCAGGCTCTATGACCGTTGGAATTCAAAAGACAGAAACCATTAACGACGATTGGACAATCTTCGACAACTGCCACCTCTACTACCTTGGTCAGGCCACTCCAGATGGGTATATTGAAGGTTTTCACTTAATAGACGAAGAGCCAAGTGACGTCAACTCCGACGGTTTAGTTAATATCACAGATGTAGTATTGGTAATTAACAATATTGCATCCGGGGTATATGATGTCACCTATGACGTTGACAAAAGTGGACACGTAAATATCACAGATGTAGTTGAGATTATCAACACCATAGCTGGTGTCAATATCAAATAACACAGAAATGAGACAATAAAAAGGTGAGAACCGAAAATGGTTCTCACCTTTTTATTATCCATTTTAGAGAAATTAAGCCTCAGCAGGAACTTCCTCTGCAGGAGTCTCCTCTGCCTCAGCAGGTGCTGCCGCAGCCTCAGCTGCTGCTTTCTTCTCAGCCACCTTCTTGGCTATTTCCTCGTTCACTTTCTTCTCTGCAGCCAGTCTTGCCGCATCGGCAGCCTTCTTGTCAGCAGCGTCCTTAGCAACGACAGCCTTAAGCTTGTTCTCTTTCTCAGCCTTCCATGCGTTGAACTTAACCTCAACAGCAGACTCGTCGAAAGCTCCTTTTTTCACACCGCCTTTGAGGTGTTTCATCATATAGACACCTTCTTTGGAAAGAATGTTGCGCGCAGTGTCTGTAGGCTGTGCTCCTACCTCTACCCAGTAGAGTGCGCGATCGAATTTCAAATCAACTGTGGCAGGATTTGTGTTCGGGTTGTAAGTACCGATTTTCTCGATAAAGCGACCATCACGTGGTGCTCTTGAGTCAGCGATAACGATAGAATAGAACGCATAGTTCTTTCTTCCGTGACGCTGCAATCTGATTTTTGTAGCCATTTAGATAAAAATATTGAGGGACACGTCCCTCTGGTTAATACTGATTTGACGCTATCAACACGTAATAGCGTTGCAAAGTTAGTAAAAAAAAACGAAATAAGGTGAATAATCGAAAAAATAATTTGTTTTACTTGCATATTTTTCGTTTTTAGCGTAATTTTGCGAAAAAATTCAGTGAAATGATTGAACGTCACATAGTACTTGACGACATAGACTTATTAACCTTCTACGGAGTCAACAACATCCACTTACAGATGTTGAAGGCATTGTATCCGAAACTTCGGATCATGGCCCGTGGCAACACGATAAAGGTGCTTGGTGACGAGAGTGAGATGTGCTCGTTCGAGGAGAACATCCACAAAATGAGAGCCCACTGCTCTAAATACAACTCACTGAACGAAGAGGCGATTCTCAACATTGTGAATGGCGGGGACACAATCCACAAAGACGACAGCAGCGCAATCTGCTACAGCATCTACGGTAAACCTATCACCGCCCGCAGTGCCAACCAGAAGTTGCTTGTAAACGCTTTCAGGAAAGACGACATGCTCTTTGCTATCGGTCCGGCCGGCAGTGGCAAGACTTACGTGAGCATCGCCCTGGCTGTACGTGCTTTAAAGAACAAAGAAATCCGCAAGATCATATTGTCACGTCCGGCTGTCGAGGCAGGCGAGAAGCTCGGTTTTCTGCCCGGCGACATGAAAGAGAAGATTGACCCATACCTACAGCCTTTGTATGACGCTCTCCAGGACATGATTCCCGCCCAGAAGCTGTCGGAGTATATGGAGCAGAACGTAATACAGATAGCTCCGCTGGCATTCATGCGCGGACGCACCCTTAACGACGCTGTAGTAATTCTCGACGAGGCACAGAACACGACCCCGCAGCAGATGAAGATGTTTCTCACGCGCATGGGTCAGAACACAAAAATGATTATCACCGGCGACATGACCCAGATAGACCTTCCACGCTCCATCTTCTCCGGTCTGAAAGAGGCAGAGAAGATTTTGACAGGCATTCCCGGCATCTCGTTTGTTTATATGAACGAGAAAGACATAGTTCGCCACAAGCTGGTGACCCGCATAGTGAAGGCCTATGATGAGAACACCCGTCAAGAGAACATTGAGCAAAGAAACCAGAAATAACAACCCAACCCCCAACAATATGAAAGCATTGACACACACAGAGTTTAAGTTTCCCGGTTTGAAAAGTGTATATCACGGTAAGGTACGCGACGTATATGACATAGACGACGACCTGATGGTGATGGTTGCCACCGACCGCATAAGCGCTTTCGACGTGGTTCTCCCCAAGGGCATTCCGTTTAAAGGCCAGGTTCTGAACCAAATAGCCGCCAAGTTCTTAGACGCATCCGCCGACGTGGTTCCCAACTGGAAGCTTGCGGTTCCCGACCCTATGGTGACCGTAGGTTTAAAATGCGAGGGTTTCCGTGTGGAGATGATTATCCGCGGTTATCTGACCGGCTCAGCCTGGCGTGAGTATAAGGCCGGCAATCGCACTTTGTGCGGCATCACCCTGCCCGACGGCATGAGGGAAAACGAAAAATTCCCCACCCCCATCATTACTCCGACAACAAAAGCCGACGAAGGTCACGACGAGAACATCTCCAAGGAAGAGATTATCTCCCAAGGCCTTGTAAGTGCCGAGGACTATGCTCAGATTGAGCAATACACATACGCCCTTTTTGACATCGGCACAAAAATCGCCGCAGAGAAAGGTTTGATTTTAGTAGATACCAAATATGAGTTCGGCAAGCGTGACGGCAAGGTTTACCTGATTGACGAGGTACACACCCCCGACTCCAGCCGTTATTTCTACGCCGACGGCTACGAGGAGCGGTTTGAGAAGGGTGAGCCCCAGCGTCAGCTGTCAAAAGAGTTTGTCCGCCAATGGCTTATAGATCATGACTTCATGAACCAGCCCGGACAGACTGTACCAGAGATGAGCGATGACTTCGTGACTTCAGTGTCTGACCGCTACATCGAGCTTTACGAGCATATCACAGGTGAGAAATTCGAAAAGGCAGAGGGAACAGATATTGCCTCGCGTATAGAAAAGAATGTGACCAACTGTCTTCAGGAGCTTCGGTCCAAGTAATAACAACAGGAAGTGTACGCCCAGGAATCCATAAAGCCCTATGGCGACCAAGGCTCAAAGTCGTCACAGGTGGAGCGCATGTTCGACGGCATCGCCCACTCCTACGATTTTTTAAACCACTTACTCTCACTCGGTGTTGATAAGCTATGGCGGAAACGAGCGATCCGCCATTTAAAGCACAACTGTCCACCCGGCTCATCCGTGCTTGACGTCGCCACCGGCACAGGCGACTTCGCTATACTGGCTCAAAAAAAACTGAAAGCATCGAGTGTTGTCGGTATAGACATATCTGAGAAGATGCTGGAGATCGGGCGCAAGAAAGCCTTGAAATCCCATTTAGAGGATGTCGTGACATTTAAGAAGGCCGACTGCTCGAACCTGCCGTTTGCCGAAGGAACCTTCGACGCGGTGATATCGGCATTCGCACTTCGCAATTTTGAAGACCTTGACTCCTGCCTTGAAGAGATGCGTCGCGTGCTCCGACCCGGCGGCATGATAGTAGTGATAGACCTTTGCAGCCCCCGACGCTTCCCCATGCGTCAGCTGTTTTGGTGCTACAAGAAACTGCTAATGCCTATAATAGGTCACAGCGTTTCGAAAGACGCAAGTGCCTATTCTTATCTCCCAGAAACGATGGACGCCGTTATTCAGGGCGAGGATATGCGCAAAGTATTTGACAAAGCCGGATTCCAAGACACGAGCTATAAGCGACTCACATTTCAGATGTGCATGCTTTACAGCGGTAAGAAATAAAGAACAACCACCTCCGTTGACTCCAACGGATAAAAAGACGAAATGCCTATGGACTTATACGGACTTATCGGCCACCCCCTTGGCCATTCCTTCTCTCGGCAGTTTTTCACAGACAAATTCGAGAGCGAGGGTCTGGACGCCCAATACGAGAATTTCGACATTCCCACAATAGAGGACATGATGGATATCGTATCTTCCAAACTCGACCTTCGCGGGTTCAACGTGACCATTCCCTACAAGCAGAAAATCATGCCTTTCCTTGACGAAGTGAGCAAGGAGGCCCGTGAAATCGGCGCTGTGAATGTGGTGAAGGTAGAACGTACCGCCAACACAATCCGCCTTCGTGGTTTCAACTCCGATGCGGTGGGGTTTCGCGACTCCATCACCCCGCTTATCAAGTCTCATCACAAGAAAGCCCTGATTCTGGGAACAGGCGGAGCGTCCAAAGCCATTGACTACGTGTTGAGGCAGAAAGGTTTTGAGACCGTGTTTGTGTCGCGTTACAGCCGTCCAGGCACAATAAACTATAAAGACATTGACGCAGAGGCGGTTAAAGAGTACGAGGTGATTGTAAACTGCACTCCTGCCGGCATGTACCCCAAAGAGAACCTCTTTCCTCTCCTGCCCTATGAGGCATTGACCTCCAAAAACCTGCTTTACGACCTGGTATATAACCCAGAGCAGACAATGTTTATGAAGAAAGGGAAGGCCAGCGGCGCAACGGTAAAGAACGGCCTAGAGATGTTGATTCTCCAGGCTCTGGCATCATGGGAAATGTGGCAAAGCTAAACAAACAAATAAATAAAAATGACGAGGTTTATTGCATATATAGTTGTGTTTTTGTCCACCGCGATTTGCTGGGCAGGTGTATATTCCCCCAAGACACTTCCCCTCGAGCATGTAAGGCAGAACACCACAAGAGTTGTGAATCCCGACAAGATTTTGTCATCTGAGGTTTGCGACACTATAGACCAGTTGTTGCTAAGCCTCGATTCCATAGGCGCTTACGGTGTGGTTGCCGTTTGTGAGCATTTCGAGGGTGACGACCCCTACGAGTTTGCGATAGGTCTTGGCCGCGAGCTCGAGATAGGAACAGATAAAAACCAAGGATTTGTCATAGCCCTCGCAACTCTCGACCGATCTTACTGGATCAGCACAGGAGAAGGCATGGAGAAATTCATGACTGACGCCGTTTGCAGCCGGATAGAGCGTCGCTATATGGTTCCCTATCTGAAACAAAGTGATTGGAACAACGGTGTCGTAAACACGGTCAAGGCTATCCACGGTTATATAACCGGCAACCAGGAATATGTGAAAGAGCTGAGTAAGAAAAGCACGTCGAAAGGCGACCGCAACAACACCTTCGGATGGTTGTTCTATGGCGGTGTGGCCGCTATCGTGGGCGCCGGTCTCTATGCCCGCAGGAAAGAAAAGACCTGCCCCCACTGCAACAAAGCCGCCTTGAGTGTGAGCGAGCGTACACGCACAAAGCTGAGTGCCCACAAATACCGGATTCACACAATTCTGATATGTGGCAACTGCGGCAAGGAGGTTCACCGCGACCGTATTATCGACGAAACTCCATCGAGCGGAATCGGTGTGGCAGGTGGCGTCTAAGTCGGGGGCCAAGCGGG
>JAZUMZ010000353.1:0-12374 GCA_045603885.1 Bacteroidaceae bacterium
ATGCAAGCAGAATTGTAACTTTGTAGATAATATATGTAAATTATTATGAAGTGGAAATTTGACTTTCTCATCATCGGTTCAGGAGTGGTCGGAATGAGTTATGTTTTGAAGGTGGCAAGAGCAAAAAAAGGGAAAATCGCCATTATTTGTAAGACAACTATCGACGAGGCAAACACCGCCAAAGCACAAGGAGGAATTGCGTCTGTCACAAATATGCTTGTTGACAATTTCGACAAGCATATTGAGGACACGATGATCGCCGGCGACTATATCAGCGACCGCGAAGCAGTTGAGCAGGTAGTGAGACGTGCTCCGGAGCAAATCCAGGAACTTGTGAACTGGGGAGTAAACTTCGACAAGAACTCCGACGGAGAATTTGACCTGCACCGTGAGGGCGGCCACTCAGAGTTCCGAATCCTCCACCATGCCGACGACACGGGCTTTGAGATACAGCGAGGCCTTATTGAGGCTGTAAAAGCCAATCCAGATATTGAGGTGCTTGAAAACCACTTCGCAGTGGAGATTATCACCCAGCACCACCTCGGAATGCGTGTCACACGCCGCACCCCGGGAATTGAGTGCTACGGAGCATATGTGCTCAACCCCAAGACAGGAAAAGTGGACACCTACCTCTCAAAAGTGACACTTATGGCCACCGGCGGAACGGGTGCGATATATGCCACGACCTCAAACCCCAACATTGCCACAGGCGACGGAATCGCGATGGTCTATAGGGCAAAAGGAAAGGTGAAGGACATGGAGTTTGTGCAGTTCCACCCCACCGTGCTCTATAATCCACAAGAGACCCACCCCGCATACCTCATAACAGAGGCAATGCGCGGCTACGGCGGCATTCTGCGTCTGCCAAACGGTGAGGAGTTTATGCAGAAATATGACGAGCGTCTCAGCCTTGCCCCCCGCGATATCGTCGCAAGAGCTATTGACAACGAGATGAAGATTCACGCCCTCGACCATGTGTGTCTCGACGTGACCCACAAAGATCCTGAGGAGACTAAGCACCACTTTCCTAACATATATGCCAAATGCCTTTCAATCGGCATAGACATCACAAAGGAATATATCCCTGTCGCTCCTTCCGCCCACTATATGTGCGGTGGAATCAAGGTGGATCTCGACGGCTGTTCAAGCATCCTCCGCCTCTATGCTGTTGGAGAGTGCTCATGCACCGGGCTCCACGGAGGCAACCGTCTTGCCTCCAACTCTCTGATTGAGGCCGTGGTATATGCTGACGCCGCCGCAAAACACTCTTTGTCTGTTGTTGACGACTATGACTTCAATGACAACGTTCCAGAATGGAACGACGAAGGAACCCTTACCAACGAGGAGAAAGTGCTGATTGCACAAGACGTAAAGGAGGTGGGACAGATAATGTCAACCTACGTGGGCATCGTGCGCTCCGACCTTCGCCTTCACCGAGCTTGGGAACGCCTCGACCTGCTATACGAGGAGACAGAGCATTTGTTCAAGCGCGTGAAGCCAACACGCGACATCTGCGAACTCAGAAACATGATTAACGTGGGATACCTCATAACACGTCAGGCTCTGGAGCGCAAGGAAAGCCGTGGACTACACTACACAGTGGATTATCCCAAACATGCGCTTGACGAGCAAAAGACAAAGAGCACCTTCAAGTCATAGATTATTCTAACACCTTTATTATAAATAAATTAAGAAAATTATTATTTAACAACTCAATAAAAATTTACAGAGAGAACAATGAAAAAACTATTCTTTTTTGCAGCCATGCTCATGTCATTCATGGCAGCAAACGCACAGATGGAGCAGGCTTTGCCTCTCGATCCTGATGTCAGGTACGGCAAACTTGACAACGGACTTACTTATTATATCCGCCATAACGAATGGCCGGAGCAGCGTGCCGATTTCTATATCGCACAGAAAGTCGGCTCCATGCAGGAAGAAGACAACCAGCGCGGTCTGGCACACTTCCTTGAGCACATGTGTTTCAACGGAACCACCCATTTCCCCGGTGACAAGCTGAAGACCTATCTCGAGAGCATTGGAGTAAAATTCGGTGAGAACCTGAACGCTTACACCAGTTTCGACGAGACTGTCTATAACATAAACAACGTGAAGACCACCAGCGAGGGTTCACTTGACTCCTGCCTTCTCATTCTCCACGACTGGAGTCACGACCTTCTGCTTGAGGATGGGGAAATCGACAAGGAGAGAGGCGTTATAAACGAGGAGTGGCGTATGCGCCGCAGCGCTATGCAGCGTATGTATGAAGGTGCCCTGCCTGACATCTATCCCGGTTCAAAATATGCCAGCCGCATGCCTATCGGACTGATGGAAATCGTGATGAACTTCCCCTACGATGACCTCCGCTCATACTACCGCAAATGGTATCGTCCCGACCTTCAGGCCATCATCGTGGTTGGAGACGTGGATGTAGATAAAATGGAGCAGAAGATCAAGAGCACCTTCGCCGACATCGTCGCACCGGCCGCCGACGCAGCCGTGCGCGAATATTTTGAGGTTCCCGACAACGACACTCCCCTCGTAAGCATCCAGACCGACAAAGAACAGAGCAACAACATCATATTGCTTATGATGAAGCACGATGCCTTGTCACGCCAGGAGCGCGGAGGAGCCATGAAACTTCTTATCGATTACTTCAAGAGCGCCATAAGCGAGATGACAGACTCCCGCATCGAGGAGATTCTCCAGAAACCTAACGCACCGTTCCTCCATGCAGGAATTCAAGACGACGAGTTTTTCGTAGCTAAGACAAAGGACGCTATGATGGGAACCGTTGTGTTTAAGGACAACGGACAGGATGAGGCACTTGCAGCTCTTTATCGTGAGATGCTGCGTGCCGCACGCTTTGGCTTCACTGCAAGCGAATATGATCGTTTCCAGCAGGAATACCTCTCAAAACTTGAAGACCGCTACGCCAAGAAAGACAAGGTTCAGAACACAAGATACGTGAACCAGTGCGTGCGCCACTTCCTTGACGGAGACGCCATGCCTGGTATCGAGCAGGAATACAAGCTGATGAAGATGATTGTGCCGAATATTCCCGTAAGCCTTGTTAACGACGCAATGAAAGAGATGGTCTCAGAGAACGACTCAAACCTTGTCATCGTAATGTTCGCACCAGAGAAAGATGGAATCACTTTGCCCACAAAAGACAATCTTGTCAGCGTACTGAAGAAAGTACAGGCAGAAGACATAGAGGCATACGTTGAGGAGGTGAACACCGACCCTCTGATTACGGAGGATCTCAAAGGCTGCAAGGTTAAGGAAATCAAAGACGGCCAGTTCGACAGCAAAGTCATCACATTGGAGAACGGAGTGGTTATCCATGTCAAGAAAACCGATTACACCCCCAACAGCATATCCATGCGAGCCACCAGCTGGGGTGGTACGTCATACTATGGAAATGACGAGCACATCAACGCCTCACGCATTGATGAAGTTACCAGCATAGGCGGTCTGGGTAACTTCTCAGCAACAGAGCTCACCAAGCGTCTGGCAGGTATTCAGGCCAGCGTGTCACCCTCTATCAAAGAGCGCACGGAAGGATTGAGCGGCAACTGCGTGGTTAAGGACTTTGAGACCATGCTACAGCTCACATACCTCACTTTCACATCTCCACGCCGTGACAACGACGCATTCAACTCATTAATCGAGCGCAACCGTCAGATGCTCCACAACATGGATATGAACCCCATGACCGCATTCCAGGACACCATGATCAGCGTGGTTTACAACAATAACCCCCGCGCTATGAGAATGAAGGAGTCATCACTCGACAAGGTGAGCTACGACCGCATGATTGAGATGTACAAGGAGCGTTTCGCCGACGGCAACGACTTTGAGTTCTATTTCGTAGGCGATATCAACATTGACGAGGCGACTCCGCTGTTTGAGAAATATCTGGGCTCACTCCCCGTTCTTCCTGGCGAGGAGAAAGAAAGGGCCATAGACCTTGTAGTTACCAAGGGTAAGAAGACCAATGTGTTTGAGAAAGAGCTCCAGACCCCCAATGCAATTGTAGTGTTCTTCTATCACACCCAGATGGACGACACACCTCGCACAGAGATGCTCACAAGTATGCTGCAGCAACTGATGTACATGCACTACACCGAGAGTGTACGTGAGGACGAGGGAGGAGCATACGGAGTACCGGTACAAGGTAGTGTGTCTGACTATCCAGAGAGGATTGCCCAGCTGATTATCCAGCTGCCTACTGCTCCTGAAAAACGCGCCCGCATGACCGAGCTGGTTTACCAGGGAGTAGATCAGATGTGCGAACAAGGTCCGAAGGCTGAGAACCTCCAGAAAGTGAAGGAATACCTGCACCGCAAGCACGCTGAGGATTTGAAGAGCAACAGCTATTGGATGTCAGCCCTCATTAATCAGACCCGCTTAAATTACAATGAGATAGACGGCTACGACCAATTAGTTGACCAAATCACAGCCAAGGACATCCAGGATTTCGCCAAAAAGATATTCAACAGCGGCAACATTTTGGAGTTCGGCATGACCAGCCCGGTTCAGAAATAATGTAACTAAAACAATTCTGACATATTGCAGATGACATGAAGAATCCGCAATTTTAAAACAAATCATTAAAAAATCCGCTACAACTCTTGTTAGTAGCGGATTTTTTTTGTAATTTTGCCCCACTTTTGACCATACACCTTATATATAAGGTAAATATCAACAAGACTTACAATTTGAATCAAACAATATGGCAAAGAATCTTGTAATTGTTGAGTCGCCCGCCAAAGCCAAGACATTAGAGAAGTTTCTTGGCGCGGACTACAAGGTGATGTCCAGCTACGGACATATCCGCGACCTGAAAAAGAAAGATCTGAGTATTGACACTGACACATTTGCGCCAGTATATGAAATACCAGAGGACAAGACAGATGTCGTTGGCAAGTTGAAAAAAGCAGCTAACAGCTCAGACAATGTGTGGCTGGCATCCGATGAGGACCGCGAGGGGGAAGCAATATCATGGCACCTTGCCCACGTGCTTGGTCTCGATGTTGAGCACACAAAGCGAATCGTATTCCACGAAATCACCAAGCAAGCCATCTTAGAGGCAATAAAGCAGCCGAGGACCATAGACTTGAACCTCGTCAACGCCCAACAGGCACGCCGTGTGCTTGACCGTATCGTGGGGTTCAAGCTCTCGCCTGTATTGTGGAAGAAACTGAAGCCACAACTCTCCGCCGGCCGTGTACAGTCGGTTGCTGTAAGACTTATCGTTGAGAGAGAGCGGGAAATCCAGAAGTTCCAGTCGGAAAGCAACTTCAAGGTGACAGCTGAATTTGAGGTCAATGACCCAAGCGGAGAATTCAGCGGTATGGTCCTCAAAGCGGAGTACGAGCAGAGATTCGCCACTGAGACTGAGGCGGAGGCATTCTTAGAGTCTTGCAAGGACAAGTCGTTCACAATTGCCGACATATCGAAGAAACCGCTTCGTAAAAGTCCCGCTCCCCCGTTCACCACCTCCACCCTTCAGCAGGAGGCGGCTCGCAAGCTGGGTTTCTCTGTGGCACAGACCATGTCGGTGGCACAGCACCTTTACGAGTCGGGACTTATCACCTATATGCGTACTGACTCTGTCAACCTTTCCTCTCTCTGCATCAACGCATCGAAGAAGGAGATTGTGGAGCGGCTGGGACAGAAATACTCAAAAGTGCGCAAGTACCAGACAAAGTCAAAAGGCGCGCAAGAGGCCCACGAGGCAATACGCCCCACATACATGGCAAACCATGAGATAAAGGGAACAGCTAACGAGAGAAGGCTCTACGACCTGATATGGAAACGCACAATCGCATCGCAAATGACCGATGCTGAGATAGAGAAGACGACTATCAAAATCTTATCCGGCAGCAACGAAAAATCAGCTGTCAAAAACGATGCGCCAGGGTTCGTCGCAAACGGAGAAGTTGTAACGTTCGACGGTTTCCTCCGTGTGTACCGTGAATCGTTCGACGACGACCAAGAGGGGCAAAACGAGACCGTGTCCGCACTCGACGCAAGGTTGAAAGCCGGTATGCGATTGAACTATACGGAGTTGACAGCAACCCAGCATTTCACACAGGGACCTACACGTTTCACCGAGGCTTCCCTCGTAAAGAAACTGGAGGAGCTTGGCATCGGACGCCCTTCGACCTATGCGCCCACAATCTCCACCATACAACAGCGGGAGTATGTGGAGAAAGGCGACAAGAAAGGCGACAAGAAAGGCGACAAGCGTCCTTACACCATCATCACCCAGAAAGCCGGGAAGAAAGTATCGAGAACCACGAAAAGCGAGGTTGTCGGGAACGAAAAGGGCAAACTGCTTCCCACAGACACAGGGACAGTGGTAAATGACTTCCTGGTGGAATATTTCCCTGACATCGTGGACTATAACTTCACTGCCAACGTTGAGAAGGAATTCGACGAAATTGCCACTGGCAAGGAAGACTGGCAAAAGATGATGCACAAGTTCTACGACCACCTCATTCCTGAGATTGACAAGGTGATGCACATACAACGCGACCACAAGGTCGGAGAGCGGGTATTAGGCAACGACCCCAAGACTAAACGTGAGGTGACGGTCAAGATCGGACGCTTCGGGCCTATCGTACAAATAGGCTCGGCAGGAGATGATGAGAAACCCCGTTTCGCACAGCTCAAGAAAGGACAGAGCATCCAGAGCATAACCCTCGAAGAGGCGCTTGAACTGTTCAAACTGCCACGTACACTGGGAGAGATTGACGGCGATGAAGTGAAGGTTGGAGCCGGACGCTTCGGACCGTATATATACTACAAGAAGGAATATGTTTCGATTCCCAAAGAAATCCCCCCAACAGAAATCACTCTTGAGGAGGCGGAAGAATTGATAAACCAGAAGAAGCAGCAGGACGCACAGAAACATCTTCGTAAATTCGACGAGGAGCCCGACATGGAGATTATGAACGGACGTTTCGGACCATACATCGCATATAAGGGCAAGAACTACCGCATCCCCAAGACAGAAAAGGAGCCGGCGTCACTCTCTATTGAAAGATGCAAGGAAATTATATCCAAGGCTGAGGCCAAGGCATCAAAGAAATAATTGCGATGACCAGGATTATTCTTATCGGCTACATGGGAGCCGGGAAGACCACCATAGGGCGTATTCTCGCTCGCAAGCTAGGTGTGGAGTTCTTTGATCTCGATTGGTATATAGAGTCGCGTTACAGAATGAAGATTCCCCAGATATTCTCTGAGCGTGGAGAAGATGGCTTCCGCGAGCTTGAGCGGCTCATGCTCCACGAGGTAGCCGAGATGGAGAACGTGGTGGTGGCATGTGGCGGAGGTACTCCCTGCTTCTTCGACAACATGGAGTATATCAACCGTCAGGCTGAGAGCGTGTATCTCAGAGCCAGACCCGACGTTCTGAAAGCCCACCTGCTTATGGGAAAATCACAACGGCCGCTCATACAGGGGAAAAGCCCCGAGGAGCTGACCAGCTTCATAGAGGAGTCTCTTGCCAAGCGCGAGCCGTTCTACAACCAGGCGAGACATATAGTCGATATAGAGGTTATTCACACAAAAGAGCAAATCAACAACTACGTAGATGAAATCTGCAGTTTAACCATCCCAAACACCTGACAGAAAAATGAGAAAATGGCGGATTGAGGATTCACAGGAATTATACAGCATTGACGGCTGGGGAGTTAATTATTTTCACATCAACGACAAAGGGCATGTAGTAGCCACACCGTTGAAAAACGGAGTGGAGGTTGACCTTAAGGACGTGATGGACGAGCTGTCGCTGAGAGATGTCTCGGCCCCTGTGCTCGTGCGTTTTCCCGACATCATCGACAACCGCATCGAGAAGACCGCCACTTGTTTTCATAACGCTGCCGAAGAGTATGAATATAAAGCCGAGAGCTTTATAATCTACCCGATCAAGGTAAACCAGATCAGCCCGGTGGTTGAGGAGGTTATCAGCCATGGAAAGAAATACAACCTCGGTCTGGAGGCAGGCTCCAAGCCTGAGCTTCACGCCGTGCTGGCAGTAAATATGGACAGCGACTCGCTCATCATCTGCAACGGCTACAAAGACCAGAGCTACATCGAGCTGGCACTGCTCGCCCAGAAGATGGGAAAGCGGGTGTTTATCGTCGTTGAGAAACTCAACGAGCTGGGAGTGATTATCAAGACCGCCAAGCAACTGAACGTGCGCCCCAACTTAGGCGTTCGCATCAAGCTGGCTGCATCTGGAAGCGGGAAATGGGAAGAGAGCGGTGGCGACGCCTCCAAATTCGGACTCACTTGCGGTGAGCTTCTTTCCGCAGTGGATATAATTGAGAAAAACGGGATGCAGGACTGCCTCAAGCTCATCCATTTCCATATAGGCAGCCAGATAACGAAAATCCGACGTATCCAGAATGCCCTGCGCGAGGCAGCCCAGTTCTATGTGCGCCTGCGTCAGATGGGCTTCGGCGTTGAGTTCGTGGACTGCGGAGGCGGTCTGGGCGTGGACTACGACGGCTCACGCTCCGCCAACAGCGAAAGCTCGGTGAACTACAGCATTCAGGAGTATATCAACAACTGCGTATATACCTTCGTGGAGGCGGCAAACAACAGCGATGTACCCCACCCCAACCTCATCACCGAAGGCGGCCGTTCTATAGCAGCCCACCACGCGGTGCTTATACTTGAGGTTCTCGGTGCCGCCGAGCTGCCTGTGATGCCTGAGGAATTTGAGATTGCCGAGGATGCCCACCAGATGTCCAAAGAGCTTTACACGATATGGGACAACCTGTCAACTAAATCCATGCTGGAGGACTGGCACGACGCACAGCAGATACGTGAGGAGGCGTTGGAGCTGTTTGCCCACGGAATGCTCGACCTCAAGACCCGCGCGGAAATTGAGCGTATGTTCTGGGCTGTGGCAAAAGAAGTGAACACACTGGCCCACACTATGAAACACGCCCCCGAGGAATTCCGTTCGCTCGACAAGATGCTGGCAGACAAATACTTCTGCAACTTCTCCATCTTCCACTCGCTGCCCGACTCCTGGGCCATCGACCAGCTTTTCCCCATCATGCCGATTCACCGGCTTGACGAGAAGCCCAATCACAACGCCACACTTCAGGACATCACCTGCGACTCCGACGGTAAAATCAACACCTTCGTCACCCATCAGAATATCAGCAGCTTCCTGCCGCTCCACAACCTTGATGAGAAGAAAGGTCCCTACTACATCGGCGTGTTCCTCGTAGGTGCTTACCAAGAGATTCTCGGCGACATGCACAACCTCTTCGGCGACACCAACGCCGTACATATCCAGGTTGACAAAGACTCCTATAAAATCAACCACATCATCGACGGCGAGACCGTTGCCGACGTGCTGAGCTACGTGCAGTACAACCCCAAGCGCATGGTCCGCAGCCTTGAGATCTGGGCTAAGCAATCGGTGAAAGAAGGCAAAATCACCGTTGAGGAAGGCAAAGAATTCCTCTCCACCTATCGCTCCGGCCTCTACGGATACACCTACTTGGAGTAAAAGCTCCAGATGCCTACTCGGTAACTACAGCGTCATTCTCTCCATAAGGCATCGCCAGGCTGTCATCTTCTATCGGGAACGAGGCTTCGACCCGATATGACTTTTGCTGCCTTTCGAGAGGGATAAAAAGGCTGACGTACCCATCTTCGTCGGCAATCACATCTATCCCGTGGACTTTTAGTCTCGCACCGCTCACACCTCGCCCTTTAGACTTGCTCCAGACTTGGAAACGCACATCCCCGTAGTAATGCACATCCCGGTTTAGGTTGAGAACAACATTTCTCGTAAGCAGGAGCGTTGTGTCGAGTGTCACGTACTTCTCCGCCTTTAGTGTCATTCTCACGGGTTTGTCCAAGAAGCAATGAGGGATATTTGTGAGCAATGCAGAGGAGTCAATAGCCACGATAGTTGCCTGCTTAATCTCGTTGTCAAGTGTCAGAGTCAGCTTGGCGTTCTCAAGACCGTCCAGATTGTCTTTGCGCATTGTCACCTCCTCAAGACTGACCCTTGAGTCAAAAGGCTGGTTTGTCACCCATACTGTAAGTAAGGCGGTAATCAATGCCACAAGCCCTACAATCCACAAAACCAGATTGCGGACAAGTCTGCGGCGATGACGTCGCCACAGAGAGTCAAACCCCACGCCCAAAAGTTTTGATACTAACTGTATGAACGCCCGCTCTTTGTTGAGCCATGGCCATCGGAATGTCCTCTCGTGGATATTACTTCCGAGAATTTCGGGTATTCCAAGTTTTTTCAGTATCGGATTATAGCACTCTGTCTCCGGATTGCCGCTTCCCGGCTCTCCATCTACTATGAAATAGTGGATCTTATCTGTTCGTCCGAGATTATGGAAGAACTCTATTTCTTTCCCCACCCATTCCGAGCGTGCAGAGTTTGGAGAACCGATGACGATAAGATTTTGGGAGTCGGTAAGCCTCTGCTGAAGCTCGGCATCCAGACCGCCTGGCTGAATCTCGTACGGAGCGAAGAATACCGGGTTCATCGGCTTCCGCTTCCATCCCCGTTCGCTGCATAAAGTCGAAGGCAGCCGGAAGTATTCCAGCTTCTTGTGAAGCCGCTTTCCCCACTTCACGTCCTTCGAGCTGTAGCTTATAAAAGCAAAGTACTTATAATTGCCCGTCTCTATTGGCTGCCCTGTTGTTTTTTCCATGCATCGTATATCTTATCTATGTTTTGTTTAGAGTTAGTGTCCAAAGTGTTAAGAAATATCCTCATTGAGTTTGCATAAGGTTCTTTAAATAATCAACAGTTTCTTGAGTTTCTTTTGTATCTGGATGATCTAAACCAAGTGTTTTTTTCCGAATTTCAAGAGATTTCTCATAATATTCCAGAGCCTTAGAATAGTCATCCTGAATAGAATAAACATCTCCGATATTATTATAGCTCGTAGCAACGTCGGGATGGGTCTCACCAAAGATGGATTTCATAATTCCAAGAGATTTCTTATAATAATCCAGAGCCTTCGAATAGTCACCCTGACGATAATAAATTAATCCGATATTGTCATAGCTCGTAGCAACGTCAGGATGGTTCTCACCGAAGATGGATTTACGAAGCCCAAGGGATTTCTCATGATATTCAAGAGCCCTTGAATAGTCAAACTGGCCATCACAAACTAATCCGATATTGTTGTAGATTGAAGCAACGTCAGGATGGGTCTCGCCGAAGATGAATTTATATATTGTAAGTGCTTTCTCATAATATTCCAGAGCCATCGAATCGTCACCCTGACCATCACAAACTAATCCGATATTGTTGTAGATTGCAGCAACGTCAGGATGGTCCTCACCGAAGATGGATTTATATATTGTAAGAGCTTTCTCATAATATTCCAACGCCTTCGAATAATCGCCCTGACTATCATTAACTGCACCAAGATGGTTATAGCTATTAGCAACGTCAGGATGGTTCTCGCCGAAAATGGATTTATATATTGTAAGAGCTTTCTCATAATATTCCAGAGCCTTCGAATAATCACCCTGACTATAATAAATTAATCCTATATTGTCATAGCTCATAGCAACGTCAGGATGGTTCTCGCCGAAAATGGATTTATAAATCCCAAAGGATTTCTCATAATATTCCATAGCCTTCGAATAGTCACCCTGACGATAATAAATTAATCCGATATTGTTATAGCTCATAGCAACGACAGGATGGTTCTCACCGAAAATGGATATACTGATTTTAAGTGATCTGTCATAATAATCTAAAGCCTCATTATATTTTGCCTTAGGCGCATAAATTGTCCCTATTGCATTGCAACTCAAAGCAATCCACTCTTGGCTACCATCCAGTTCCGCATTTTTTAGTGCTCTTTGAGAATAAGACATGGCTTTAGCATAGTCTGCCATATAAACTTTAGCATACTGTCCGGCTTCAAGTTGCCATTTACAGTTAAGAGTATCTAAGGTTGCCCTCAGTTCTATATAATATTGAGCAGAGTCATTCTGGTGTTGCAGTTTGAACATCTCAAACTTGCTATAGCAATCCTGGGCTAAGTCCGCACGGTCTTTTGCCACAGCTGCTTCACTTTTGTTTAGTCTCTTGTTTCTTCGTTGTAGTTCCTCGCGTTCTCTTTTATTGGCTTCATCTGCTGCGTTCAGTTGGGATAATCGCTCATTAATATCACCTTTGGTACGCAGCAAGGAGTCGGCCTCGGAAAGACGGCCTTCGAGGATGGCGGCGCTGATGCGCTGGTTAAGCTCGTCAAGGTTGTCGAAGTCCAGCTCCGTGTAGCGTTTGGCCATCTCCTCAACCAGCTTCTGGTTCTTCTCCTCGTCAGCGTAGAGCGATTGCATCTTAC
>JAZUMZ010000354.1:0-13791 GCA_045603885.1 Bacteroidaceae bacterium
AGCAGGTTGGTTCTTGCAGCCGCAGAAGCATAGCGAGCTATGGTTCAAGGCCAAAGGACCAAGATGCCGCTAAGAAACGTAAAGCGTCGAAGCAAAAAAAGAGCACCCTTGAGATAATAAAAACTAATTTATAGAAGTACCCTTAACTCATCAGAAACATACGGTAATGAAAAAGCTTATATCCAGCATTCTATCGCTGCTGATGCCGGAAATCTCCGAAATCTTTCATTCTATTTTATCAATATTTTCTTTGTGTTTGTACACTTCCCGGTAGACGCCTTTACAATGGCAATGCCGTTGGGGAGGTCAATTGTGTAATCCGTGACGAGAGGTGAGCCACTATGAATCAGACGGCCTGAAGTGTCGTAGACACTGACGCGGGTAAGAGGCTCGCCAGTGGTAGACAATATCCGCACGCCGCCCGCCAGCGGCTGTATCATGATGTTGCTCTCCGCCACTGCCGTCTCTATGTCGCCCGTAACGATAAAATATCGGTTCTGCGTAGAGCCGGGCAGGTAGAGGCGAGAGTCGTCGGTCAGCGGTGTGAGTGTCTGCAGATAAGCGTCATAGAGCTGCGGGTTGTGCCCTAAGTTCTCCACTCCCGAGAATGTGATTGCCGCCACATCGGTGCTGTTAGACTCGATGCCGACAGGCAGTGAGCTGAAATCATGCAGGCGGTTGATGCTTGTGGCCAGTCTGCCGCAGAGAGTGTATACCACGGGAATGTCGGCCGTGATGCCGTCGACCACGAAGGTCTCCATATCCTCTCCCTGCAAGAACTGGTTGCTATGTCCATCTGCCAGCTCCACGGTCGCCTCACTCGAGAGTCCGTCTCTCTCAGCGCGGATTGTGAAGAGCGAAGTGCTATTCGAGGATGTCGTGTCATCGGAGTAAGTAGCGGCCGGTGCGTTGTGCCGCTGTGGCGCGTCGTAGACACCGGGTGTGCGGAGCGTGGTACCCTCCCTGCCTGGTGCTTGCATATCGGGCGTGAATGTCAGCGTCAGCTCATTAGCCGTTGCATTCTTGGCCTTGACAAAGAATGCGTAGCGGGCAGGCACGACACCCTTGCCGGCCATCGGTGTCGCCAGATCTCCATCATCAGCACCCCTGAAACTCATATCCGTCCAGGTCCATGTGGATATGCCCGCCGCTGTCTTGACACTGCTGTCATCGCCAGGCGCTATATCCTCGTCATGCAGCACGAGATAATAAGGCTCAACACCTGTTGACGCATTATTATTGGCAGCAAAGAACTTCGCCATATCCAGTCCGCAGACGAACGGGTTAGCCACGAGGAAGAAGCCCACCCCACCCTGGCCTTCGTTCTTCAGCGTCACAGTATAGGTGGTGTCGGGGGCAGCCACTGTGAAGTCGTCGGTGCGCATCCGGCCTCTCGGTCCGATGGTCAGGGTGTTGGTGCCGTCGGTCTTTATGCTGTCAGTAGTATTCCATGAAGCGCCTGTCTCCCACGGCAGGTACACACCCGACGCTCCATATTTCTCCTCTTTGATGTACACGCGCGTACGCTCCGTTACTGAGTAGCTCTGTCCCCAGTCCCAAACGTCGTAGTACTGGTCGTCCTTTGGCAGGCGGAACACGGCCTTGGTATTTTCGTAGTTGTTGTTTTCTTTGAGGTTGTTGATAGGCATCACGCTGAATCCGCTTCCGTCGTAGGGCTCGGTGTGGTCGTTATACACACCGCTCCACGTGCCTTTCACGGCTACATTGGCCTTGCTCACTCCCATGGGCTGGTAGGTCAGTCGCGTCAGGTACTCATCAGCGTTCTTTCCGTCGGTATCCCATCTGTATGAGCGTTCATTTCCGCTGCCTTCTTGCACCCACTGGCCAGCCTCGCCAAGGTCTGTCGCAGCGACATCCTGGTTATTGTCATTGTCATCCCATGTGGCTCCGCGCTCATAGAGCACCGCCTTGGCCTTGTCCCATGACCGCTGATATACAGCCGGGGAGAATCGGTCGTAGCCCAGCTTGTAGCTGCTGTAATGAGTTGAGCCGTCGCTGTTCAAGGTAGATGCGTCGGTATTGTCGACGCTGACTGTCGCCACCGGCCGTTTGTCGAACCAGATTGGCTCGAAGTAGGTGGTCTCCTGCCGTGCCGAGAACGTCGGAGCATACCACTCAGCGGACAACGTGTTCTTCAGCGGCGAGCCGAGCAGGTGCCATCGGTTCTTGTCCACGCCATACTCCACCCATGCTTTCGTGTAGTTCAGGTGGTGGCTGTTCACCAGCTCGGTCTCCGGCTGGAATGCGATGTAGTTGCAGACATTTGATCCATAAAGCTCGGTCTTCATGTCGCCAATCGCATATTCTCCGGCTACGGCTGTCGTCATCTGGCGTGCCTGGAAGTCGTAGCGGATAAGTGACGACGCCGTTGAGTGCATGTTGGGGAAACCAGTGGGTTTCACAGTTCCTCCGTCGTCCCATGTCTCCGGTCCCTCGTTATAGAGCACCGGCGCCGGCACGTTCTCCTTGGTCATCATCAGTATGTTAGTGCAATAGAGGGGTGCGAAGCCCTGTTTGCGCTGACGGTCGGCCTTCGTTATGAAGTTGTAGTCGTTGGTCACGTCATTGCCCACAGTAGCAGGGTCTCCATTAGGGAGATACTGTGTGTTGCCCGCTGTATTCCTCAGCGTCGTTCCGTTGTCGGCATACAGCTCGTCGTAGTCTGCTCTCCGCCAGTTGTCGTCGTTGTTCCAGTCGTCATTGCCGGCCCGTCCGGTCCACACCTCATAGTCGGGCACAATCTTCATGATAACATCCATCGTGCCCTCACATGTCATTGGGAATCCGGTCTTATTGAAGTAGAGGCCATAGAATCCAAGCTTCGAACCTGCGGTAAAGAGATAGTAAGTCTTTCCGGCCTCCACAGGGAACTGCACAAAGCCCGTGAGCTTCTCTGACAACTGATAGCTCATATCGAGGTATTTCACGATTCCAGCCTGGTCGGTAACGATGACATCGTTAGTCGTATTAGGATCGTTTAGAGGATTCCCGGCATCATCAGTGACATAGAGTGGCTTGTTGGCATTGAGTACAATACCTGCTTTCACAACTCCGTCGGCCTTCGGTTCTATTTTGTAGAAGGTTCCCTTTGTTGGCAGTCTCTTAGTGGTATCAGTCGGTCTATAGCCCGTACCGGAATCGTCTTTTGGATTATTGCCACCTATAAGGTAGTATGACATATCATCATTTAGCTGACTCATCTTACGATCCCACTTTCCATCGTTACCGTAAGTCAGGGAGAGCAGCACCTCATCGGGATCAGCTGTCTCGTCAACGATGGCATTTGTAATAGTTGTAGCCGCGTCTTGTGCAGGCAGATAATCCGAGGCCACTGCATAGGCATGAGTCTCTGAGTTGAAAGCCTCCTGGAAATACATACGCAGTGTATAGCTGTAGCCTTCACGCACCTTAAAATCCTTAGAGAAGTGAATCTTTGCCAGACGATTAGCGTAGGTCTTGTCAGCGCCAACATAAAATGCGTCTTTAAGTGCCAGGAAGTGGTCGACCGTTCCTACTGCTGGCGGTATCAGATTACGCGTCTCACTGGCAATGACCTGCTGCATCACATTATCGTCAGTATCTGCCAGTCGGACGAGCTTTCCAGCATCACTTGAGAGCCCTTCTACACCGATGGCATTAGGTGTGTATACACTCACGTTGCGCAGGGGGATGTGAAGAAGTGTGTGGTCAGCTCCGGTGATGGTATGCCCACTTCCGTCATAGTCGCGAACTTGTTCAAACTGACTCTTGGCAATGCGTATACTCAATGTACCAAGTGTTGCGGGATAATGCAAATCACTAAACCCCTCGCGTACAGACGGAGCCCGTTCATGCACCAACACACGGAACGGCAATGGCTCGGCACAGGCGTAGATATAATCAGTAGCCACTGCATTGACGTTCTCCTCTATTGGGATAGCCACAAAGTAGATATATTCCTTACCATCTTCGGTGATAACCTTATCCTCTGATGCATGAATCTCCACGACCTTCTGGTGGATAATAAGTTGCGGGTCGCTTCCATCTGAGGGAGCTGCCAGCGAGCGCAGGTAGTCGATCATATCTTGATCAAGCGGCTCATCCTCATAATTATTATTGACACCTGGCACGATGTCACTTGCAAAGATATCTGCTGCCTGGGGATAAACCAGACGGAAACGGCGCAGGGCATCCTTCAGGTAGATTACATCTTCGCCTGTCCCGGTAGTTTCCGCATTATAGTTTTCAACTGTAGCCGCCTGCCCAGAACGTCCTAACCACCAATCGAAGTATGCGTTTCGAATAACGACATCGTCACCTGCCTCAACTGTTTCACCATTATATTCAGTTGCCCGCTGAGCTATTCCAGTAAGTTCCATTGCGAAGGTGATGTCTGTGTTCTTGCAGAATTCCACCTCGTCAATAGACATTGCCCCCACTGTGCCCAGTATCTCCATCTTCGGCTTAAACATCAGCAGCGAGCGGCTGGAGCACTGCGTTCGCACATCGAATGCCTCCAGTAAATCAGCCTTAGCTGAGGCATCACTTCCTGTCAAAATGGCGTTTACGTCAACCTCTGTGGTATTACCCATCACAGCCAGCAGCGCATAGTTATGGTAGAACCCAAATGATGCAATAGCATCTCCACTGCTGTTTTTAAACGAGCCATTGAACATTAGCTTACGCGCATCACCCTCGCCTGTGCGGTATACCTTTGTAGGGTCGGTAGTCATTGTGGTGAGGTCTATATATACGTCATGTTCGGAATATTTATTACTCCATAGGAAGTTAGCATAGGCATAAGAACGGTCATCATTGCCGTTGCTTGGTGTGGGGTCATCGTCAAACCTAATCAGGTTGTTGAGAAATGTCTCTTTATAGAGGTCATCATAATCAGTAATGGCAAAGACACCTTTCCTCATTAGCGAACTCATATCATCGAGCGTAAGGTCAGCCTTTGCAACAGAGTAGAAATCGCCTATACCATAGGTTTCAGGATAAGTGCCATAAGTGTTGTTTTGCAGACCTGTCCGAAAGTCTGTAAGGAACTGGTCCCAGTCCAAATAGACAAAAGTCATGTAGCTTGTCGTACCACTATTAGCCTCGTTGGTCTCCTCATCTGTATTGGTCTTGCTAAGCAACATGTCATAGTCCACACTCAGCTCCACGACATCAAGTCCGCCTCCACAGAGCGGTGATGTTCGCTCGGCCTCGAGGGTTGGTGTCTGCACCCACACCCATATGTCATCAAGCATATAGTCACCACCCATCGTCGACTCGCAGTTATTCTCCACACGCAAAACATAGTTGGCGTAATTTTCTTTCAGCGAGAATGTGAAGTAAAACTGCTGCCACACATAGTCGCTTCCTGTATTGGCAACAACATTAGATGCACCATAATTTCGATAGCTCAGCCCCACTTGTCCAGGACAGAACGCATAGATTTCCGTCTCGTTATCTGAGGCATCAATACCTATCACTTTCAGGATTACGCTGCCAGGCGATGAATTGGTTCGACTTGCCATCCAGCCTGTACACATCATGCGCGAACCCTGACAGAAGTTGCCGACAAAGGGGATTGTGGCCACGGTGCCAGGAAGGTCAGATGCATCAATAAAAAGGAAACCAGACTGCAAGCCTTCGTCAAGCATGTCTTCTGTATAACGCGATGCAGGATACACTTTCTTTTGCTCGTCGTAGGGATTATAGGTTTCGAAACCTATAGAATAGTCGCCCCACTGTGTAAGCCACATGTCTGTTGCCGATAATGTCGCGAAGCTGTAGTTGGAGTTCTCGAACGAGAATGGCAATGCCGAGCCTGTAGGTCCCTCAAAACCAGTAGCCACGTCTTTCAATCCGTGGAAGAACGACTTTCCTCCTGGAGCCCGGAATGTCTCACCCTTAGGAAAGTCGAAGTCAATATGTGCCACGGGGTCGCCTCCTGTAAGTTCTCGCAGACTTTCACCTGAGCGTTCTTTCTTTACAGCTTCTTCGCCTACGATGTCGGTATATGGCAGAGTCTCACTGTCACTGTCGAATACAACAGTAAAAAGAGCTAAGTTGTAGTCTTCGTTCAACTCGGGATTGTGTGCCTTCACCTTGATAAGCATCTTAGAACCTCCAGGCACACTGCCACCTGCCGGATAGCTGAAATTGACCAGCCGTCGGCGCAATATCTGCGTATTGGTTATGGGATACTGGTCGGCAATATCGCTGGCGCCCCTGTCGGTGTTGGGAGCTTGAATCATCCAGAAACTGTTGAAGCCTAAATCCACACCGTCGGGATAGCTCACTTCGATACGGAAGAAATCATCACCGGAGATGTTCTGAAGCTGGGAATTTCGAGCTGTCACATCAGCAGCATTGTCAGGATCGTAGGATGCAATACCGTCTCGGTAGAACCAGTAGTCGCGCAACTCCAAGTCGAGCGGCACATGGTCATTAGTCAGGCCGATAGTTCTGGCTGGAAAATGAATTTCATGTGTCTCATAATAAGTGTCCCCTGTCAGCGTGGTCAGCTTATCTGCCATTTGCTTGGCATCTTTCAATTGGTAGATGTAGCGCACAGATAGCGACGGTTCGGTTAGGTTGCCGGCCTCGCCTGCCGTAGTTGCTGCAGGGTTGGCGTAACTCAGGTCACTGTAGCGGGTTACGTCGCCGCCCACCGTTAGGTGATCCATTCCAACAGGCAATTTCAGCTGCACACCGATAGTGATGGGTTGCGTGCTGCCGTTGAGATTGATGCTCTTGTCGTTGCCGTTCATCAGCTGTGTACCCATCACCAGACCATTGCTGTAGTAATAAGCATATTTCTGAGGTGCCATCATGTTGATGCCCAGTGGTCGCTGCTGATTGCCAGCCTCTCCCTCATTATAGTAGTACCACCTTTGGTAAAAGTCGTGGTGCGACTGCGTGAGACCATTGTTGTTTGTCAGGAATACAGGCGACCATTCGCCCTGCTTCACATAGTGGATAGTGGTGTACTCGGAGATATTTTGTACATTGCTGCCATTACTCGGTATCTGCTGACCATATTGGTTCGCTTTCCAGCCTTCTCCTGCCTGAAGAAATCCTGTAGGGAAGTCTATGCCGGCGGAATGGAGAGTGTTTGCGCGGTCGGCAAGGAACGACTGACGGGGCAGCACGGTCAGCGTCTGAGTGCTGACATCAGCATTGACAGCCGTGCTTGTCGGTGTACCCGCATCTAAAGGTCCAAGATACTCCAACTCAAAATTATCCCATATAGCCCATACCTCAAAACGATCCGAAAGGTATGCTCCTATCTGTAAAACCTCAGCTGTCACTTCTACGTTAATCCAATCAGTGCGATAGTTGGACGGATTGGCAGAAAACCAACCAGAGGCAGCACTCATGTTGGAGTTTTCGTTTGCTTTATAAATAAAATACTTATATTTGGAAATCTCGCCAGCAAAAATAATTGGCGTATAATCCGTATCGCCATGATCTTGCCGTTCTTCATAGACAGCCTGTGCACGCAAGCGATATTTTCCATTTGGAATATTCAGAAGATTTTGTACCAACAGAAAGGGAGTGTTGAGCGAACCGGCAGCCATATTGCTATCCGCACCGCCAGGATATGAAAGATTGTATCCCTGACCAGCAAAGCCGTCAATCCAGTCACTACGCAGCCGATGATTGCGGTCAAAGTTAGGGTCATGGATAAGGAATGTGGCATCCTTAGGACTCACATCTGTACCGGTAAGCATTTCCTCTATCATCTGGTCGTAGGTGAGTATCTCCCACTCTGTATTCTCTCCATAAGCCACACCGCTGCTGACGATGTTGGGATTGGCGCTATCGTAGCCAAAATAGCTGTCACCCTGACTGATGCTGTAGGTGTTTGGAGTTCCTGTGGGTACTATACTTAGACGTACAGCCGCACCATCCATATATGCTCCATTGAAATAGTAGTTACTGCCTCCGTTGCTGAGCTGCGTCTCCATCGTATATGTGCCATCATCCTGAAGGTGCAGGATGACATACTGAGCATGTGGAATAAGCGATGCCTGAGTTCCGGCATTGTTGCCCGGTCCGAACCACTTGCCTGTAGCTTTATTGCGGATATAGTATTTCTTGCCATCGAGATTGCCCTCTATGGGGTTGCCCATATATTTCATTTCGAAGTTGTCCCAGATAGCCCATATACCGGTGTTGTTCTCTAACTTTGCACCGACAGTCAACGTGCCATCTGTGACACTGATGCGGATGGGCGGTATAGGATATTTGCCGGCATAGAACGACTGAGCAGCAGTGTACATGTTGTTCTCTGTGCCGTCACTGGCATTGAAATTCGATTGTCGCTCAAGGTCGCCTGCCGACGAACCGTTTCGGATGTAGATATAGGGCACGTTTCCACTGCCCTGATAGAATCCCTGTGCCCGCAACTCATAGATACCATTGGGAACACCGGAAATGGTCTGTGTAAGGGTGAAGCTGGAATGGTACGACTCAGCACAGTTGTTCTCGTAATAGTGGTTGGCACCACTTCCATTGCCTTCTTTGCTATCAGACAATGTAAAGTTTGTGTAGTCAGTAACAACCCATTTATTTGCATCACGGTTGTTACGTCCGAAGTTGTGGTCACCTATCAGCCAAGTGGCATCCTGTGGCACAGTCTCTGTTCCCGTTGCCATCATTTTCAGCATCTGCTCACGAGAAAAAATTTCCCACTTCGAGCCGTTGTTGCCCTCCATTGTGTAGAAACCCCAATTGTCCTTGGCTGCACTGCGCGTGTAATAGATATCACCGCTATGTACATAGTAGGTGTCAGCCTCACCGGCATCCACGAGGGTAAGGTTTATTGCTGATGCAACATCTAAGTAGGGATCAGTGATGTCACCGATGGAATTACCACCCAAATAATTGTTACTAGTCAGTGGAGACTGTATGGTATAGGTGTCGGTGCCGGTATTCTTTAGAAGGATATATTCAGGATGCGTCTGTAAAGTTGCCCTCGCACCATAGTTGCTACCAGAGGTCAGCCACCGCTCAGCCACATCATTTCCAACATACTCGACATAGAATTTATCGCCGTTAGCCGCACCAATGGCCGGACTGTCTATGGCACCAACGGTTCCGAACTCCGAACTTCCACCATTGCCGAGATACTCTAATGAAAAATTATCCCATATACACCACAGAGTTGTGTTGTCGGTCAGACGCGCGCCAAGATTAATAGTGTTGTCGGTGACAGCCACCTCTATAGGCGAAATCGTGTAGTTGCCAGCCAAAAATGACGCGGATGCATCGCTCATGCTATTCTCTGTGCCGGAAATCGGTAAGAACTGAGCCGTCTGACTGTTGAGAAAAAACTGCGGCTTGGTGGCCAGACTCATCTGACCTGTTACCACAACGTCACCAAATCCCACCTGCTTGTTGGGATCCAAGTTGTAGAGCACTATTTTGACGCCACACACACCATTGCAGGCCGTAGCCCCGGGAATATTGGCAGAATAGTAAGTAACATTTGGCGAGGCATTATTGCGAGCGGGTTGAACCTCTGTGTCCAGAGGAATCTCTGTGCCGTCGCTTCCTAACCAACTGATGTCAAGGAGGCCACCATTTGTACCATAGCGTGTGGTGAGAAAAGAAATGGTTGAAGGCTGAAATGTATTTCCGTCTATAGGTGTAAACCAGAAATAGATTGTATTCGCATCCGCCTTGGCAGCTTTGTCGTAGGTCTGTACTTTTTCTGAAGGTTCAATGAGTGTCTGTCCATTACTTGCTTGTGTGATACCAAGATTGTTGCCTAATGTGACACCACTGCTGCCAAACCATGGGGCATTGCTGTAGGTAGCTGTCTGACCAACAGTTCCCTCGTCGAACGGAAAAGTGGCGGTGGCCGCAGCCTTGTCATCGCGGTAAAATCCTTGAGCCGTCAGTCGATAGGTGCCGTTGGGCACTCCTGTAATGGTCTGCGAGAGTGTAAACTCAGAATGATACGACTCAGCACATTTGTTTTCAACCT
Organism: Bacteroidaceae bacterium; assembly: GCA_045603885.1. Classification (GTDB taxonomy): domain Bacteria; phylum Bacteroidota; class Bacteroidia; order Bacteroidales; family Bacteroidaceae; genus UBA3839. Next base: position 9,989 of record JAZUMZ010000354.1, read on the forward strand.
TACCACCTGAGATATTCTTATTAGAAGCCGTGAATGTCCATGCATCTGCATTAGCATTGTTATGACTGAAATTTGGGTCAAGAATCAAAAAAGTAGCATCAATGGGCGAGGTCGTGGTAGCGAGTTTCATAGCTTCCACCATCTGGTCGTAGGAGCGGATGCGCCACTTGAATTCAGTGTTCTGTCCGTATGGCACCATAAGTCCACCAGTACCGACTGCACCATAATTGCTGCCCCCATCTTTCTGTATAGTATAAAGGCCATCAGCACCACGGGTGATATTCAGTGTCCAAGGTGCATTCGTGTCCATATAAGGATTGTTGTCATCACCACCACCGAGGTAAATCTGATCGCTGCCATTATCAACCTGAGATTCCAGCACATACGTACCATTGGGCAAAACGGTTGATGTCTCATAAGTGCCTGTGCTACTGCCACGCTTCAGCCTGTTCCAATATGGATGCGGCAACAAAGAGGCCTGGGTGCCCCACGCGTTCCCAGGACCGAGCCACTGCCCCGTCTCAACGTTGCGGAAATAGTATTCTTTTTGGGCATGGACAGAGAGCGCGGCTGCCAGGAGGAGGGTGGCAGCCAGGAGGTAACGGCGGTATATGTGTGGTATATGGAACATATCTTATTGTTTGATGATATTATAGTGGAACTGATATATCAGACCGTCGAGTTTTACGCGGAGGGTGACAGTCACGGTGCCTGTATAGTCCCCGCCTCCCGGGGTCTTCTCGTTTGTGAGCTTTCCTACGATGTCGCCCGACGGCATCTTGACGAAGTATTGCTCGAAGATGCTGAGGTCGCCGTTTAGGATGATGCCGGTGTCTTTGTAGTCACCATCGGCGGTCTCTATATAATCTGCATGGGTGGCTGTCTTGGCTGCGTTGTTCCAGTCGGTCAGCTCGTCTGGCAGTGACAACTTGATCATGCTGTCGTCGAGTCCCCGCCACACACCTACAGGGTCGTCGCTTTTACGGAAGCGGGGGGCGAGGACAATATATCCTCCGGAGTTGAAGGTGATGCTCTGAGCGTCGGCGGTGACCATACGGGCCTGGTAGCCGGCGATGGGCGGGAACGGGAGGGCTTCCACCTGGAACTGCCAGTCGCCGAAGTTGATGGGTATCTTGATCCAGTCGTTACGGTGGATATATGTGAAACCTCCGTTGGCACGGTTCACAGTGAAGCCATAGCGGTATTCTGTCTGCTCGGCGGCAGGGGAGGTGAAGTAGCGCCTCACTTTCAGGCGTATGGCATACTCGTTGACGGTCTCTGTGGCAGAGGCGTTGGTCTCGTTGACATAGAGGGTGAGCGCGGCGGGATTTTTCTTTTCAGAGTCTGCATTACCAGCATCCCACAGCGTAATTGGGCTGGAGCTGAGGTCTACCTTATAGGTCTCAGTAGTCTTGTCCGTGGCTATGCTGCCTTCAGCCGGTTCGAGCAACGCCACATTGGTTGTGGTCAGCGGCTCGATTTCGTAGCCCAGAATGTCGAGACGCTGTGTAGAGTTGTTGGTAAAGTTGAACTCCAGACGTGCCATAGAACGTACCAGCTCCACCTCGAATGTCTGGTTCTCTGCCTCGCGCACGGTGATGCTCTGACCGCCAGCGTGGCTGGTCATAGGTATATTCTCGACCCACCCGTTGATGGTGGGCAGGTTTTTGGTTGTGAGGTCGGGCAACGCGTTGCCTTTCGTGATGCCGAGGTCGCTGAAGTCGAACTGGTCGTGGTTGTGGGAAGCGTGGTCGGCGCCCTTATGGCCGTCGAAGTTGGCAAAAGCATAGACCGTATATACTCCCGGAGGCAGGAGAAACTTAAAACCGTGCTCCTCAGCTCCGGCGGCGTTGCCGCTGATGAGCTCTTTGACGATACCGCTGCTGTTGACAAAAGCAATACGATAGTCGTTTATTTTCTCCTTTGTGTTGTCGGGATCGGCCCAGTCACCGGTGGCACGGGTGCCGCGCACGTAGGAACGAGTTGTGAGCCGCACCTCCACAGTTCCCTTGCCGGAAGATGCAGTGTCAGTCCCGTCGTCGCTGCCGCAGGCTGTAAGCAGCACGGCGAGCAATATCGTTAGTATATGTTTTGCCCTTATCACTTGGTTATGGTTTTATTTTTTCAACATCAATTACCATGAATGTCCATGAATTATCAAAAATATATTTTTACCATCATTTTTAGTTGTCATTTCATTCTCAGGGTTTACATATTGATGGTCGGGTGCTCCACCAGGAGCCATTTCTTGACGTAGACCCGTGCTTTGAGTTCCTCTGGCTGGCGGGTATCAAGCGTCGGTGTGCCGGGGCCTGTGGCCGCGTTGAGGCGGAAGCGGTAGATGTTATTGCGCACGGTAGCAAACTCCATGGTGTTGTGAATGACCGCGGTGTTGTTGGAATGGCGCAGGTAGGATATGTAGTAGCACACGCCGCCCGTGAATGCCGTCACCTTGCCGAAGCGCTTGTGGCCGGTGTCGGCGGCGTAGGCATTGGCTGCGGCAGCAGTGCTGAAGTATTTTCTGTCTTGTTCGGTGACGGTGCCTTGGTCTGGCTCCACCATCCAGAAGTCGCTGCCTATGGTGTAAGTGCCGGCGGTCAGCGTGCCGGTCGAAGCATCGTAGGCGGTGGAGAAGTCGTGCTTGGGCACGAATCGGCATTTCAGGGCCATGCCCGTGGCATAGCTGCTGAGGGTGGCCTCCCGGCTGAATGTGTTCTCGTTGGCATAGCCGAGAATGGCTGTTGCCCCTGTTGCAGGTACATCGGGAGCGGCAAGCTCCTGGATGGCCGCAGATACCGCGGAAAGGCGCGTGTCGCCATACCACGTTGTGAGTTTTGTGTTATCGTCCTTGTTGGCTACGGTCTTGTTTGCGCTGTTAGGCTCAATGACGAAGTTGGTCTGTATGCCGTTGGGCACAGGCAGCTCGTCGCCGAGATATGTGAGGTTGGCGCCGCTTATGTCATCGGCCACCCGCTTGATAAAGTAGCTGGAGGGCCGACCGACATTAAAGAGGCGTATGTTGTCGAGATAGAGTTCGGCAAGCACGGTGGACGAGGGGTTGCTCTCGTCGGCAAGAAGGCTGTATCTCAGGCTCTTATTACCGCCGTCTTCATAGACAGTGCTTCCCGCGGGGTCGAAGTCGATGCGTGCCGCCATACGCTCGATGGTGGTGTGCATAAGCACGGGGTCGTTCTCTGTACCCGTTCCACCGTGGTAGATATTGTCGTTCTCATTGGTCATGACGAAGCGGGAATAGGTGCCGTTCCCGCTGTCGTATGTATAGGTCTGGAAGGGGATGCCGTCGCGCAAGGCACCGAGTGTGGTGTAGGCTGTTGTCAGGTCTCCGCAGTTTGCCACGACGATGAAGCGGTAGCTGTCCGCTTCCGGCAGACGGTCGGGATAGTCGTGGAGCACTGGAATCTTGAATGAGTAGGTAAAGATATTCTTGTTCTTCAGTGCGTCGGAACGCTCATCGGAATCATAGTTCTTGGGATCGAAGGTTGGGGTGCTGGTTGTGGCAGTCTCCACATCCGCAGGGCTGAAGTATTTGGCGGCGATGAAAGGCACTGTGGCAGGCGAGTTGATGGTGTTGTCGTAGCCAAGTACGAAAACGGTGAAGTCATGAAGCCGGTTCTCGTAGTCGCGACCGTACTCCCAGCCGTCACCCTCCTCGCCTCCGTTGGGTGGCTCGCTATTGCTCGCGCGCGTATAAAAAGAGGCATCGCCCATGTCGATGGTCAGCGACACATACAGGCTGTCGGCCGACAGGATGTCCTGCCGGCTGGCTGTGTCGAGGTCATCGT
>JAZUMZ010000355.1:0-10279 GCA_045603885.1 Bacteroidaceae bacterium
TGAAGGTGTGATAGAAATTGGTGACATTGATATGGTTATCGTGGCTGGCGGGGTTTCACCCAACCCCCTCGTTCCCAAGTCGGTTGAGGGTCTGGAACTCGGACGCAAAAACACCATAGCCGTAAACGATGAGATGCAGTCGAACATACCGACAATCTTTGCCGGCGGCGACATCGTACGCGGTGGAGCCACTGTCATTCTGGCTATGGGTGACGGGCGCCGGGCAGCCAAATACATGGACGAGATGCTGAAAAAAGCATAAAAACATTTGTTAATTATAGAAAACGGGTGTGCCATAATCTTATATAGGCACACCCGATTTTCAACATCACCAGTCGATGAGCATATTTCCCAAACTGAATAAGAGACGAATTCAGCTTCTCAAGAAAATCATATTAAGGACACGTGTAAACGGTGCCCTGATAAAATACAGCCACAACCGCATAAACAATTTGTTTCACGACCGGTACAAAACCACCAGAGTCCATCATCCAACAAACTTCATGCTGGAGTTAGGCAATGTGTGCAACCTGCATTGTAAGATGTGCCCGCGCGAATACACCTACGGACAGGTGATGGACAAAGGCTTTATGGATTTGGAGAACGCATACAAGATTATAGATGAGATTTATCCATTTCTTGACTCTATCGGCCTTACGGGTCTGGGTGAGACCTTTCTATACCCACATCTTCTTGAGGTGGTCAAATATATCAAGCAGAAGAAAAAGAGTATAATTATCACAGTCTCCACAAATGCCCATATAAAGAATTATATTGACATAGCAGACAAATTAATACCCTATATCGACAACATTCAGTTCTCTGTCGATGGAATTGGCAAGACCTACGAAAACATCCGTCCGAACACATCGTTTGATGAGATACGTAGGAATATAGAGCACACTGTCAAGAAAGGGAAAACCACCACATTCATGATCAACTGCGTGGTGATGCCTGAAAATTACAAGGGAATGGGTAACATCGTGAGGTTTGCCGATGAATTGAACATAAAATTTGTCAATTTCAACACCGCAAGCATCGCATCAAACCCTTCGGTGTCACGCAGTTATTACGACTTCTTCCAATCAGAGGAATTCAAGAAAGAAGTGGAAAAATTGGCCATACTGAGCAAAGAATTTCCTCATATTGAGATAACGGGCTTGGAACAAAAAGGCAGCTTGACATTTCAGGACTGCACATTTCCATGGGAATATCCATATATAACGTGGAACGGCTATTATGTGCCTTGCTGTGGAAAGCCATTTCCCAAGCTACTGAATTTTGGAAATGTATTTGAAGAAGGCGTTATGAATGTGTTGAACAGCGAAAAGGCGAGAGCATTCAGAAAGGCATGGCAGGCCAACAAGCCTCCCCGTTTCTGCCACAACTGCCAATTCACAGAAATATAAGAGCTTCTTCTTCTCAGTTTTTACATATCAGCGCCACCGCATATGCGCTGATTCCCTCCTCACGTCCTGTAAATCCGAGTTTTTCCGTAGTGGTGGCCTTGACGCTTATATCGTCCTCAGGGATTTCCATTACCTTAGCCAAAGTTTCTTTCATCAAAGGGATATGAGGATTCAATTTTGGTCGTTCAGCACAGACTGTGACATCTATATTGCCTATCTCATAGCCTTTGTCACGGATAAGTCCTACAGTCTTTTTCAACAATACTTTAGAGTCGATATTTTCATATTCCCCTGCAGTATCGGGGAAATGGTAACCGATATCACGCATATTGGCGGCTCCAAGCAGAGCGTCACACACGGCATGTATCAGGACATCGGCATCGCTGTGACCAAGAAGCCCCATCTCATGATCGATTTTGATTCCTCCGAGCCAAAGCTCTCTTCCTTCCACCAAACGGTGGACATCATACCCCATGCCTACACGTATCTTCATATCTATCACTTTATTTAGCAAATTTACAGATTATTTTTGTAATTACAAAAAAACAGACAGAAAATCAAGCTTTCCTTTAGTATTCCGCTCGTTTACAAACAACTTTGGCTTAGTCGAAGTTACTCCCACCCGGGAATACAAAAGAAAATCATGCTTTCCTTTTGTATTCCGCTCGTTTATTCGTAACTTTGCAGATTATTTGCAAAAGAGAATCAAAGAAATGAGCACATTGTTTCCAGGCATGAGCCTGCAGAATGGTAAATATAGAATTGAGGAGGTGTTGGGCCAAGGTGGCTTCGGCATAACTTATCTCGCCACACAGACACTGATAAACAGGAGTGTAGCTGTAAAAGAGTTTTTCTTTCGCGATTGCTGTGAGCGTGAGGCTATGTCCAACTTAGTGACAGTGCCAACAGCCGCAAATAAGGAATTAGTTGAACGCTTTGAGAAGAAATTTCTTAAAGAAGCACGAATCATCCTAAATCTGAACCATCCCAACATAATACGTGTCCTTGATGTTTTTCAAGAGAACGGCACTTCATACTATGTCATGGAATATATCGTCGGCCAGTCCTTGCAAGACAGGCTGAACACAGACAGTAAGCTGACTATTGAAGAGTCTCTGCAAATTACATTCACAGTTGGTAACGCACTCAGCTACATTCACAGCAAGCACATCGCACATCTTGACATAAAGCCGGGCAACATCATGCTCGACTCATCCACAAAGAGGGTTTTGTTGATTGACTTCGGCGTATCAAAACAATATGACCCGATATCAGGCGACGGCACAACCACTACCCCTGCTGGTATAAGCCAAGGCTATTCACCATTGGAGCAATACACTCCCGGCGGTGTGAACGTATTCTCTCCACAGTCGGACATATACTCCCTCGGTGCCACACTTTACAAGATGCTTACAGGGACTACACCTCCAAGTGCCATTGACATATCACAACAGGGACTTGCCATACCAAACTATGTTCCACGTCACATAGGCTATGCCCTTCAAGCGGCCATGCAACCTGTGTTAAGGAACCGCCCTGCTACCGTTGTTGATTTTCTCAAGCTTCTTAATGGTGGAAATGCTTTTCCTTACGACAAAGAGAGAACGATTGTCAATAATCCCGCACTTCAAAATTCCACACTTCAGAATCCTACACGTCAAACTCCCACACGTCCGAGTACAGGCAATAACAAATGGTTGTTGCCAACTGCTGTAGGTCTTGCCATACTCGCTATAATCATAGGATTCCTCATTTTGTTTAACAGTAAAAGTAAATCAAGTATTGATAAGGAAGAGCAAACATCCACAAACATAAAATCTGACACATCAGAAACTGGCACCACGGACGAAGAAGAAGAGGAAGAGACAGAAGAGATACACTACACCTGGTACGAGAAAGAGGAGCCAAGCGCATACGACCAATTGAAAACAAAAATCCGTTATCCGTACCCTGAAGGAGGAAATTCAGAATTAATCCAAAGTTTAAGAGAATGGATCAACGAGAAACTGGGCGGTAAATTTGAGGGAGATCTGAGCGATGGAGATGCTATGTTCGAATACTATTCATCCCATCTTTCCGATGACAAAGAAACGCAATATGACATTTCTATAAAACCGATTTACGAAGATGACAAAGTGATTACATTTGTAACCACGAAATCAATGTTTGCGGGTGGTATGCACGGCTCTGATGACGAGCATGGTGCCACATTCAGGAAATCCGACGGCACAATCTTCAATTCTGATATGATAACAACCACAACGGATTTCCAACCATATATCATAGAGGGATTAAAAAAATCCCTCGAGGTAACCACCGACGAGGAGTTGAAAGACAATCTGTTTTTATTCGACAGCCCTACCTACAACATAGACAACCTGCCACTTCCACAAGCAGGTCCATGGATTACTGAGAACGGCCTCACATATCGCTACAGCGAGTATGAGATTTGCGCATATGCCTATGGCCAACCCACGTTTGTAGTACCAAGAAATGTGGTCATAGAAAATCTCACAGCTACAGGAAAGACTTTCTTCTGAGAAAATAATAAGTGTTACATTAAACCTATTGTTGGATTTGCGGTCAAAAACTAAAGTAGAAAGAAAAAAATCTGACAATTAGTATTTTTTTATTTTTTGAAATAATTATGAGAAGACATCTGCTGATGCTTTCGATGTTGATGTTTAACTTAATGGCATCAGCCCAATCGAAATTCAACGTAAGCGGCACTGTGATTGACCAGGACAGCAAAGAAGAGCTGATATCCGCTTCTGTTTTGATAGTTAAGCCCGACGGCACATACGTAACCGGCAAGTCAACCGATTTGAACGGACATTTCAAGCTGGAGTCTGTAAAGAAAGGGAAATACTTGATGCGTGTGACCTATGTGGGTTATATAGGCAAGGAGCTGGAATTGGATCTGACTGAGCGTAAAGGAAAAGACGTAGATCTGGGATTCATAATGATGTTGACAGATGCCGTTTTGCTGCAAGAAGCCACCATTACGGCACAGGCAGCACAGGTTCAGGTCAAAGGTGACTCCCTTGTGTATAACGCCGACGCTTATCGTCTGCCCCCTGGCAGCGCGCTCGAAGACCTTATCAAGCGTCTGCCCGGTGCCACGATTGAGGAGGATGGTACCGTAAAAATCAACGGAAAGGCTGTATCCAAGATACTGATAGACGGAAAGGAATATTTTATCAACGACAAAAACGTGGCGTTGAAAAACATACCGACCAACATTATCGACAACGTGAAAGCCTACGACAGGAAGAGTGATTTGAGCCGCATCACCGGCATAGACGACGGTGAGGAAGAGACGGTTTTGGACCTCACTGTGAAGAAAGGCATGAACAACGGATGGATAGGTCAGCTTAACGGCGGAATAGGAACAGAGAACCGTTATAACGGACGTGCCAACATAAACCGCTTCAACGACAAACAGCAGTTCAGCTTTGTATCAAGCGCCAACAACATAGGCGACCGTGGCTTCGGAGGCGGTGGTGGCCGAGGCTGGGGCTGGGGGCGTGGCAATGGTTTGCGCGCAAGCAAAGAGCTTGGCTTCAACTTTGCCACAACAAGCGACAAACTGGAGACCGGAGGTTACGTTTGGCATCGATATGACGGAACTGACGTCCTAAGCCAAAGCCACAACCAGAACTTCGTGAACAAGACGGGCGCTTTCAGCACAAGTCTCAGTCAGAGTTACAGTGGTGATGCCAGTATCCGCAGCGGGCTTCGCTTTGAATGGAAGCCCGACACGATGACCAACATCATTTTCCGACCCAATGCAAGCTATTCACGCAACCGTGGCTCGTCACTGAGCAACACAGGAACATACGACGAGGATCCGGCATCCTACGACGAAGAGAAGCTCAGCACTGCCGAGACCTATTTCCGCAACCGTGAGACTTTGGATGACTCAGAAATCGAAGACATTATTGAAACGATAGTCAATACCCGCAACAGCCGACAACAAACCTACAGCAGCAGCCGCGGCATGAGCGGAGAGCTTCAGCTTAACCGCCGTCTTAACAACGACGGGCGCAACATCACCCTGCGTATGACCGGAGGGTTTACCAACAGCGAGAGCAAACAGCTCAGTGCATCTGCAATCAGCTACCGTGCAAACTCAGGCATGGACAACGACATAAACAATCGCTATTACACCACTCCCACCCGCAACCGCAACTATTCCATTCAGACTACATACAGCGAGCCTATTGCAAAGCGCACATACTTGCAGTTCAGCTACAAGTTCGACTATCGGTACAACAAAAGCGACCGGGCAGCATTCACGTTTGACGACCTGGCATTCAACGACCTGAACGAGGCTCTGCTTCGCAACCGCTATGATATTGCCGGTGCGGTGAACGAGATTCTCAGCAACACAGCCGGCTACCAGCAGGTATATGACGCCGAGCTCAGCCAGTTCTCTGAATATATGAACTACGACCACACAGCGAGCGTGATGTTCCGTATGGTCCGCGACAAATACAACATGAACTTCGGATTTGACGTGCTTCCACAGCATAGCAAGCTCAACTACAAATATATGGGTAAGGAATATAACGACATAACCCGTAATGTCGTTAACTTCACACCTACATTCAACCTCCGATACAAATTCAATGAAACCACAAACCTGAATGTTCGTTATGACGGTAGGACATCACAACCCAGCATGACGAACCTGCTGGAAATCACAGACGACTCCGACCCTCTTAATATACGACAGGGTAATTCCCGACTGAAACCGTCGTTCACCCAGAATCTGCGAGCGTTCTTCAACACCTACGATGTTGAGCACCAACGCGGTATATTCTCACATGCATATTTCCAACTCCAGCAGAACAACATTTCCAACCGCACATACTACGATGAATCTACGGGTGTATCTACCACCAAACCAGAGAACATAAACGGTAACTGGACCGCAGGAGCCGGAATCGGATTGAACACAGCCCTTGACAAGGACAAATATTTCACGATGAACACATTCACGAACCTGGGTTACACCAACAGTGTGAGCTATCTTGACCCTCTGAAATATCCCGACGATGACAAGTCAACCACCAAGGGTTTAAACATCAATGAACGTCTCGGTTTCAGCTACCGTAGAGGGTGGGTTGAAGTGTCACTCAACGGAAATGTTAACTACAGCCACTCCCAAAACAACGTGATAACCGACAACAAATTCAACACATGGAGTTTCTCATACGGAACCGAGCTTAACATCAACGCACCGTGGGGAACAACTCTCAATACCGATATCGCGATGAACTCACGACGGGGATATTCACAGTCGTCCATGAACACCAATGAACTTATATGGAATGCGTCTATATCCCATTCGTTCTTAAAAAACAAACAGCTGACCGTATCGTTTGAGTGGAACGACATCCTTAAGGAGCGCAGCAATATCAGCCGCACCATCAACTCACTTATGAGCAGTGAATCACTCTACAACTCAATTTACTCCTACGGAATGTTCAAAGTGATATACAAACTCAACATCTTCGGAGGCAAAAGCGTAAGTGGAGACCAAATGCCTGGAGACAGGGGATTCGGCGGGCCTGGAGGACGCAGAGGTCCTGGCGGGCCTGGAGGAAGACCTGGCGGCAGACCTGGTGGTCCAGGAGGCCATAGATAAATCGCAGGCTGCACCTGCGCGCCCTAATCCCTGCGGCGCGTGATATAATACTGGAGATGTGGCGCTCCTTTACCCCCAATTGATACATACCAACGGATAAAACGTCCGCACATACGAATAAAAGCTGACCTTCCAGAGAACCACTTGAGGGTCAGTTTTTTATTTTCCTCCGCCTCCTTCAGGTTTTTTTCCCTGAGAAGTCGTCCTGTGATATTTTCCATCCTCAAGTACATGGAATCGGTAAAACGCCCGTTCAGCTCGTCCAAAGTCGCACGCATGGCCTGACGTATAGGCATGATACGCTGAGAGAAACCATCTCCGGTCAGACTGTCAGAATGGACATTGATGACGTGATAAGGCCGCAATGTGAGCCATCTCATACGTGGTAAACGGTTCAATGCCCTGACACCCAATTCCCAGTCATTCCACATCATCAGTTTTTCGTTCCATCCTCCAATACTTCTTAAAAAGTCAGTCCTGAACACCATACACTGTGTTGCCAGGTTGTTCAATGCGACTTGTGCAGAAGGTGAGTTGACAGGTTTGAACGGACGACATTTTGGTTGTTGTCCATTTACCGACACATTAGTAGTGACAGCAAGCATGTCAACATCTTCATTTAGCCATGGATGGATTTCTGATAAAAAATGCGTGTCAAACTCGTCATCGCTGTCAAAGAAATAAACGAATGGTGTCTTGCATATTTCCAAACCCTTGTTTCTGGCTTTTGCCGCCCCTCCAGCAGGTTCATCAACCATAATGACATGGAAATCATCAGAATTGTTTGTGTCTGCGAAATCTCTGCACACTTTTTCCGACCCGTCGGTTGAATGGTTATTTACAAGAATGACAGTCAGTGGTCTGAAGTCGGTTGCCGCAACCGTCTGCAGAGTATTGGGAAGATAACTTTCCCTGTTATAATATGGTATGACAATAGAAACCAATATATTGACTATTTATTTCTGACTCCTTTAAACATCTGGAAGAAGAGAGGAAATGGGTTATGGTGTCCGTGAATGAAATGATATATTGCCTCTTTGGTGATTCTCCACAATGCGCCGAACCAGCCGTAGCACTGTCGGAACACCGCTCCCTTGGCCCGCTGGATGTCCTTATCATACAGGAACCTCGACCCGGTAGTTCCATCTATTGTCTGTGCGATAACAACTGGAAACAGACAGATATTCAATCCAAATTTTAAGGCGTGGTGCAGCAAAACATCCTCTTCTCCACAAGGATATATCCCGCTACCCAATCCAAAACGTTCGTCAAACCTCAGTCCTGACGACACGGTCCGCAGCCTCATCGATATTTCAAGAGAAGAAGGGTAATAACCCTCATCGCAGGCATCCTCATAATCCATTATCTCCTCATGAGTGGGATAATCCTTGAAAGGCCTCCCGTCTATAGTGTCGAGATGAAACAATGCAATGTCCAAATCCGGGTTTTCCGCATAGCATCTTAAAATATTATCAACCGCATCGGGCATCAACCTCTCGTCATCATCAGCAATAAGAATGACATCAGCGGTTGAGTTCTCCATTGCATTGTTGCGGTTATGAGAGAGTCCACGTCCCGGCAACGTCAGAAGCTTCACATCAGGCCGGTTCTTCAGTTCATCAGGTATCTCGCTGAGATACTTCTCACTGGTATATTGCATAGAAACCACATACCCCACCCCTTCCTTTTGAGGGAGCAGCACACCAGGCACACTCTGTATGCCGTGGTCTATTGTGGAGATGAGGATATCGATAGTCATAGTCAATTATTGTAGCGAAAGATAATAACCCAGTTTATAGAACGAGAATAATTTCAAAGAAGGATTTACGCCTAAAAGATTACGAAGTAACAGTTTGTTACAACATCTGTAAACACTTCTCACGAACCAAACAATATGCCATTTTCTAAGCTTGTCAACAACAGTCAACAGCTCGCTATGGCCACGCATTCGTGTCTCCATGCGTCTCAACGTCCTTAGCGCCGTGTTTGTCTTATCCAAATAAACGGAGTTTTTCTCCAAGCCAACATGTATTAAAGGATTGTCTATATGAATCACTTTCACATTGTTGCGCTCAAGGTCAGCACCAAACAGCGTATCCTCATATCCGTACTCAGTACAATTCTCGTCAAACCTGACCCTCATAAACGCCTCACGCTTGATCACCAAGCTGAAAGTGGACATTTTCAAATAAGGATGACGGTTCCTAATCGTAGCACTCCTTCTTTTATCTGCCTCACGCTCATACTTGTATCTGAGTGTTGCCAGTGGATTGGGGTTTTTGTCGGGGTGTCTGAATCCCCCGCACACCACGTCTGCAATCTTTGTGGCCTCAAGATATACTTCAAGAGAAAACTCCGGCGGCACTAAAGCATCAGCATCCATTATGAGAAGATAATCTCCTCTGGCATTGTCCGCAAGGATATTGAGCGTCCTTGCCCTGCCCATATTATTCTTGTTTCTCAATAGCCTGACACATTCAATTTGCTCCAGACCGCAAAATAATTGTCTTTGTGTTTTTTCATCCGATGCGTCATCGCAAACCACAATCTCGGCTCCACCGTATAAAGACTTGCACTGCTGAGCCAAATCCTTGACCAGCTGTGAGCAATCGTGATTATATGTGGGGATGAGAATTGAGAGGCGCATTGCAATATTTTTTATTAAAACGTTAATTATACGAATAAAATTGCGTAACTTTGCATAAAATTAAAACATTGACAAAAAAATGACAGCTAAAGAAATCCGAGACTCTTTCAAGAAATATTTTGAAAGCAAAGGGCATACCATCGTCCCTTCAGCTCCGATGGTGATTAAGGACGACCCGACACTGATGTTCACCAATGCCGGAATGAACCAGTGGAAAGACATAATCCTCGGCACCCGCCAACCGGAACCACGCAGAAGGGCTGACACCCAAAAATGCTTGCGAGTGAGCGGCAAGCACAACGACTTGGAGGAAGTCGGTCATGACACATACCACCACACAATGTTCGAGATGCTCGGCAACTGGTCGTTTGGAGACTATTTCAAGGAAGGTGCCATAGACATGTCATGGGAATATCTCGTGGACATACTGAAACTCAACCCTGCGGATCTCTATGTGACCGTGTTCGAGGGTTCACCCGAGGAGGGGATAGAGCGCGACAGCGAGGCTGAGAAATACTGGCTGAAGCACGTGCCTGCCGATCACATCATCAATGGCAACAAGCACGACAA
>JAZUMZ010000356.1:0-2538 GCA_045603885.1 Bacteroidaceae bacterium
GTGTGGAGGTCTTTGTCGCCATCCTTCCATGCAGCCACTACACCTACTGTGAGGCTGTCTGGTCACAGAGGAAGGAAGACCTGATTGCCGCCTGCGAGAATGCCCTCCATTTCTTTGGCGGTGTGCCGATGGCCATTGTCCCTGACAATCTGAAGTCGGCCGTCACACGCAGCGACCGTAACGAGCCGATTATCAACGAAGAGTTTGCGGCCTTTGCCGAGTTCTATGACATGGCCGTATTCCCTGCCAGAGTGCGCCGCCCGAAGGACAAAGCCTTGGTGGAGAACGCCGTGAAGCTGATGTACCGCTCGGTCTATGTCGATATCGAGGGGATGGTGTTCCACGACCTCGCATCTCTGAACGCCGCAATCCAAAAGTCGCTGGAGGCGTTTAACAGCCGCAGACTGAGCGGCAGGAAACAGTCGCGCCGTGAGCTGTTTGACGAGGTGGAGAAGGGCTTCCTCCAGCCCCTGCCAGCCGTCCGCTACCAGATGAAGGCACGGAAGACGGCTACGGTGCTCGGCAACAGCTATGTGATGCTGAACAAGCACCACTACAGCGTCCCGACGGAATACATCGGCAAGCGTGTGGACATCATCTACGATGCAGACACACTGGAGATCTTCCACGGCCTGAAGCTGGTCACAGTCCATCACCGCGATGATACTCCCTATGGCTACACCCAGAAGGAGTCGCACAACCTGCCGGGGCGGCATGGCTCCTACGAGAAAGACCTTGAGGAAATCTATGAGCGGGCCGGAGCCATAGACAACATCCTGCTTGTCTATCTCAAGGACGTGGCGGCGCAGAAGAAGTATCTGCCACAGGCCTTCCGTACCTGTCGTGGAATCATGTCCCTGGAGAAAAAGTACGGCCTGGAACGGCTTGTTGCAGCATGTGCCTGTGCCTCCGAAGGCCGGCTCTACAGCTACAACGACGTAAAGGGCATACTGGAGCGCGGTGACGATGTGGACTTTATGCCGTCCGACGGTGAACCGGCAGGCACTTCTCTGAACCTCCAACCCGTACGCCATAAGAATATACGCGGGAAGGAGTACTACTCAGCATCTATCAACAACAAAAAGGACAACAACAATGGAAACAAACAATACGGGAGGAGTCCGCGAGATTGATAATCTCGTGGAGGGTACCCTGCAGCAATCGTGCAGGAAAAAGACAAGAATCAGGTATCGCTTGACCTGATGCATCGCATGAAGCTTCATGGAATGGCCGCTGCCTTCACTGAGAGCATGACATCGACAGTAGCCGAGAGCATGACACCGGACGGATTCCTCTCATGGCTGCTTGCCCGCGAATGGGACTACCGCTCGGCTGCCGCCATCGAGCGGCTCATCCGCGGTGCCGCCTTCCGCTACAAGGCCTATCCAGAGGAGATTGACTATGACATCAGCAGAGGACTCAGCCGCAACCAGATGGAGCGGCTCCTCTCGCTTGACTTCGTGCGTCAGGGACAGAACCTCTTCATCACAGGCTCTTCCGGTACAGGCAAGAGCTTCCTCTCAACCGCCATCGGCTATCAGGCATGTAAGAACGGGATACGTACCCTCTATGCCAACACCTCGAAGCTGCTGGGCATGCTGAAGGTGGCAAAGGCGAAGGGAACGATTGAGGCAGAACTGAAGAAAATCGAACGCTGCCAGCTGCTCATATTGGACGATGCGTTTCTCGTGCCAATCGATGCAAAGGAGCGCCCAATCCTATTGGATATCATCGAAGACCGCCACGGAAGGAAGGCGATAGTCATATCCTCACAGCTGCCTGTAGCCAACTGGTACGACGCCATCGGTGACCCGACGGTGGCAGATGCAGTGCTTGACAGGATCGTACACTCATCACACAGGATTGAACTGACTGGTGAGAGCATCCGCAAGATGAATGCAAAGAAGTAAAAGGGCAAAATAAAAATGACCCCGCCGGTCAGGACTTTACAGGGGTCAAAAATAAAAAGTTTTAAGGGGTCATCGTCGCTTTGCCCTCGGGGGTCAAACTCGCGCGGCTTTTCCAAGCGCAAACATAACTTTAAAATAATTGTTTTCACTCTCTTCTTGTGACAATGTCTTTGGGAATAAACCTAAATCGAAGTTGACATTCCAGACGTTTTTAAAGTCAGCTATACACCCATATTCATTGGTTGGTCTGTCGTCATAACGATATTCTTTTTTGTGAATATCTTCATTAAACTCAAACGATACTTCTATTTTTGCGAACTGACCTGGTTTCCTATTCTCTTTATATGTGAGATTAATGTCATCAAGCGGCAGTACTTCCAGAGCCTCGACCGTCAGCGGAATAACAAAATCATAGTCACGATTTTCCACGTCATTCACATAACGGGGTACACAGAAGTTGTCAGCAGAAATGCGATAAGGCAGTTTTATAATATAATCACTGAAGAAGTTGAGCGTATCTGAGCCTGCGCTCTCTGAGATTTCCAGTCCATTAATAACAAGACTGTTATTATCTTCTGTTAGCACAGGCTTTGTGATTAAGTGATACTTCTTTCGTGTGTCACTGTCA
>JAZUMZ010000357.1:0-9140 GCA_045603885.1 Bacteroidaceae bacterium
TTTTATCCTTTAATTTTTTTTAACAGTTAATAAATTCTCCCGTTTGCTTTTAATTTATGTCCTTATTCAAATACCGAAGAAGAGTTTTTGTTGATATATAACCGTTTATCCTCAGATTGCCCGTGTGGCAATATTACTGGAATTACTCATGCAATACAAAATAATTCACAATTCTGTAATATTTTATATAAAAAATTTGCAGATTGTTAAAAAAGTCTTAACTTTGCCACAAATTATAACAAAATAATTAAGATTATGGACGAGACTCAAGTAAATCAGAATGGTCAGTACAACCCTAATTATCAGCAGGGTGAACCTAATCAGGGAGATGTTCAGCCGATAGACCCGCAGCCAGGTTATCAACAGCAGGGCTATCAGCAAGGTTATCAACAACAACAAGGTGGCTATCAGCAGCCAGGATACCAGCAGCAGGGTTATCAGCAACAAGGTTACCAGCAGCCAGGTTATCAGCAGGGCTACCAGCAAAATTACAACCAAAATTACCAGCAGCAGGCTTATAACCCGCAGTGGCAACAGCCGGTTGGGCAGTACAAACCCGACTCTGGGCTTGTATGGGGTATTCTTACCACTCTTTTCTGCTGTCTGCCTTTCGGTATTGTGTCTATTGTTTACTCTTCAAAGGTTGACGGACTTTGGGCTGCAGGTGACTATATGGGAGCACAAAAAGCAGCCAAGTCGGCCAAGACATGGGCAATGTGGGCTGCTATTCTTGGAGCTATCGTAATCATTGCTTATGTTGTCTTTGTCATCGTTTTAGGTGTTGGAGCTGCAAGTAGTGGATTATTTGACCTCTAAATAGTGGATTTAATCCCCAAAAATGAGTGTTAATAAAAGAACATTAAAAATAATATTGATTCCTGCCTTTGTAATAGGGGCAGGAATCTTTTATTTTTTTGTTAATCCGCAGGGATCCTCGGTTACTCCTAAATGTATAGTCCGGCTTATCACGGGGTGGCAGTGCCCGGCATGTGGGGTGCAGAGAGCGTTTCATGAACTTTTACACGGGCATTTGCTTAAGGCTTTGTCTTTCAATTATTTCTTTGTCATTTCCGTACCTTATTTCTTGATTACCGCTTATGCGGTGACAATGATAAAAGCAGGAAAGACAAAGCCGTTAAATGTGTGGTTGTATAATTTTTGCACACATCGATATACACTTCTTACCTATGTCTTTCTTTTTTTTGCTTGGTGGATTTTGAGAAATATCATTGGCTGCTGATAGATTTCCTTATACGCCAGTGCTCAGGATAGAGATTGTTGGCACGGGAGCCAAGATTGTTTGCAAAGCCAAGCCGCATGCCTTTATAGAGAAGAAGGACATACCCTCTCGGAGTTTCAGGGCTGAGGATTATGCTTTCCCCCATCAGGTATGACAAGGCGGTGTCCTTGTCTATCTCAACAAGGGGAAAGACGGATGGACAGATTGACAAACTCATTGCTAAAGCGTGTGAGGGACGGATTTTCTTGCCTTTGGCCTCTGCAACTTTTATTCCTTGATAAATCACTTTCAGCTTTCGTGAGGCAAAGGCGGACATTTCCTCATGGTCTTTTAAAACAGCGTAGATGTCTCCGTCTGCCGTTTTTGAGAATCTGTATTTGTCGGAGTTTTTCAGCCATGTCGATATTTCTTTTAAATCGCCTGTCGTCTGTCTGTTTTTGTCTGTATGTCGTTTTGACCTCTTTTCCTCATAGACACCCTGTTTTTGGAAACAACAGATGAAAAAACCTTCACCACGGGTTTTGTGTGGAAAAAAATGATATACGGGTGTGGTGGAGCCAAGATAGTTTTTTGTGTCTATCCCCCAGGCCGCATCAACATCTACTGATAAGGGCGTCCCGCCTAACTCTTCTTGTATAAATCGGGCGTTACACTCGTCTTCGGAGGTGTTGAAGGTGCAGGTGCTGTAAACCAGGATTCCTCCAGGTTTCAGGCATTCCCAGCAGTTGGAGAGTATGTCGCGTTGGCGCTCGCTGCTCACGATCACATTTTCTAAGCTCCATTCTTCTGAGGCGACGGCGTTTTTACGCATCATCCCTTCGCCTGAGCAAGGGGCATCGCAGAGGATGAAATCAAACTTAAGTCCGCTCTTGCTGTATGATTCAGAGCTGTCGTTGGTGACTACCACATTTGGATGCCCCCATTTTATTATGTTTTCTGTCAGTATCTGACTGCGGCGGCGGTCTATCTCATTGCTGAACAACAGGCTGCCGGAGGGAAGCGAGGAGAGCAGAAGGGTGCTTTTTCCACCAGGGGCGGCGCACATATCCAAGGCGATTATGGGGTTGTCGGAGAGATAACGCTTTACAAACTGATAAAGAAACATTGAGCTGGCTTCCTGCACATAATACATACCGGCATGAAACAAAGGGTCAAAAGTGAATTCAGGCCGCTTGCTCAGATAAAACCCACACGGACACCAGCCTACAACCTCATCGTATTCCGCATTGTCTTTACAAGCTTTAATGTCCTTCTCTTTCTCTTTGTTTACCCTTACCGACACGGAAGCCTCACTATTCAAGGACTTGAAAAGATCATCTGCCTCCTCGCCCAGCATCTCCCTCATCTGTGACTTGAACTCCTGTGGCAATCTGTCATCTGAGTTAAAACTCAGCTTTAAGATGCTTCCGTAGGGAGGAACACAGCCAAAACTCTCCGCAACGCTCATCTCGCCGCTTATCGCACGGGCTAAAGCCAGTACGCCTCCATGGCAGAAAGCGCAAACCCGCTGATAACCGCTTCGGAGAATCTCATCGATAAAATCTCTGACACGCGCTTCTTGGATAGGAAGGCTGTCACCGCCGGGAACCTGGGCGTTGAGGTAGTTGTCAATCCAGAAACGGAATTCGGCATTCTCACGATATAAATCGTCGTAACTGCACATCTCCCATTCGCCGAAGTCAAACTCGCGAAGGCGGTTATCTTCCTTGGCTTCGGGATAGCCGCAGAATCTGGCAAGTTGACGAGCACGGGTAAGCGGACTTGTAAACACGGCGTCGAAAGAGATGCCGTGAAGACCTGACTTTACCACTGATGCCTCATCCGGGAAACTGGAGCGTACTGCCACGTCGGTGCTTCCGTAGCAAACACCCTTAGGCACGTCAACACTTGTGTGGCGAACAAAATATATATCCATCTGTTTGATTTTGTCTGCAAAGTTAACGATATTTAGCCAAATTATCACTAACTTTGCAAAATAAATGGATAACCTGATGGATAAGAATACAAAAATTTATGTTGCCGGACACAGAGGACTGGTGGGATCGGCAATATGGAATAACCTTTATAACAGAGGCTACAGAAATCTCGTTGGGAGAACTCATCAAGAGTTGGATCTTCTCGACCCGGTTGCAGTACGGCAGTTTTTCGATGATGAAAAGCCTGAGGCTGTGGTGCTGGCTGCGGCACATGTGGGAGGAATCATGGCTAACCTCAAATACAGGGCAGATTTTATATACCAAAACCTCCAGATTCAGCAGAACGTGATAGGTGAGAGCTGGAGACATGGAGTGAGGAAGCTGCTTTTTCTCGGTTCCACATGTATCTATCCGAGGGAGGCGCAACAGCCGATGCGTGAGGATTGTCTGCTTACATCATCTCTCGAATACACCAATGAGCCGTATGCTATTGCCAAGATTGCGGGACTGAAAATGTGTGAGAGTTTCAATCTCCAATACGGAACCAACTACATTGCGGTCATGCCGACAAATCTCTACGGACCTAACGACAATTTCCATCTCGAGA
The DNA here is from genome assembly GCA_045603885.1 of Bacteroidaceae bacterium. GTDB lineage: Bacteria > Bacteroidota > Bacteroidia > Bacteroidales > Bacteroidaceae > UBA3839. The sequence continues at coordinate 3,764 of JAZUMZ010000357.1, forward strand.
ACTCTCATGTGCTGCCTGCTATGATTCGTAAAATTCATCTTGCTAAATGCTTGAATGAGAATAAATGGGATGACGTGAGAAAGGATTTGGCTAAGAGGCCGGTAAGCTACAAAAAGGAAGGAGATATAGCGAAAGTTGACGGACTGTCTGAGCAGACTGCGATTGTTGAGGCTCTCAGCTATTATGGAATATGCAAGGATTCTGTGACACTATGGGGAACAGGCAGGCCTATGAGGGAGTTCCTGTGGAGCGAGGAGATGGCAGACGCCTCTGTTCATGTTCTGCTCAATGTTGATTTTCAAGATACATACAAAGAAAATCTTAATCAAGACAATATCAACGAGATACGCAATTGCCATATCAATGTAGGGACTGGCAAAGAATTGTCAATCAAGGAGGTGGCGGAGAAAATCATGGATGAGATCGGTTTTGGGGGAGAACTTTTGTGGGACAAGACTAAACCCGATGGAACTCTCAAAAAACTGACTGACGTGACAAAACTTCATCAACTTGGATGGCACCACAAGGTGGAGATTGACGAGGGCATACATCGCCTTTATCGTTGGTATCTCGATAACCTCTGACCTCGAGGTCTGTAAATTAATTATAACCAGTAACTATGTTGTCCCCTATGTGGCGATATCATCGCCACCACTAAACCCCAAAAAACTATGATTTTTATTGCTGGACCATGCGTCATCGAGTCTCCCGCACTCCTCGATACTGTTGCGGAGGAGTTAGTAAGAATAAACAAAAAACTCGGTACCGAGATAATCTTCAAGGCATCATTCGACAAGGCTAACAGAACGTCCATCACTTCGTTCCGGGGACCGGGACTTGAGAAAGGACTGCAGATGTTGGCTGATGTGAAGTCTAAATACGGACTCAGGATACTTACCGACATACATGAGTCTTGTCAGGCGGAGCCGGCTGCACAGGTGGCAGACATTCTTCAGATTCCCGCATTCCTCTGCCGGCAGACCGACCTGCTTGTGGCGGCGGCAAAAACAGGAAAGACCGTGAATGTCAAGAAGGCGCAGTTCCTTTCCGGACTTGATATGCAGTTCCCTGTGCAGAAAGTCAGGGATGCGGGCAACGACAACGTGTGGCTGACAGAGAGAGGTAATATCTACGGCTATAACAACCTTGTTGTTGATTTCAGGAATATCCCGGATATGAAGCGGTTCACCGACACAGTCATTATGGACTGCACACATTCTGTGCAAAGACCCGGAGCGGCTGGCGGAAAGACCGGGGGAAACCGGGAGTTTATTCCGGCTATGGCTTTGGCGGCAAAGGCATTCGGTGCCGACGGTTTCTTTTTCGAGACACACCCCGATCCCGACAATGCGCTGTCCGACGGGCCTAATATGCTCTTCCTCTCCCAGCTTGAGCAGGTTATCCAGTCACTCCTCTAATTTTTCCAATTTTTCATTCCGACATTTTCCATGTTGTCACCCTGTGTTCCATCATTTTCCAGGTTGTCACCCTGTGTGGCGATATCATCGCCACCTCTTTTCACCTTCTCAGGATCGGCAATACCCAGAAAATCAGCAGAAACAGCACAGACCCCACAATCATGGAGTTGCGCTTGAATTTCTCGCTCGGCTTGCGGCCTGCGATTATTTCATATATGTCAAACACAGCCTGACCACCGTCAAGCGGGGGAATGGGCAGCAGATTTATAAAGGCGAGCACACATGAGAGGTCGGCAATATAGCTGAGAAAGCCGAACTCCGATGAGGTGCCTAAGAATTTCATAATCAGGTCATAGTTGGATTCTGAGACAGAGGGTAGGGGAAGACTCATACCTACAAAAGACAACACATGGCTGAATGTTGATATGGTGGCTATCCAGATAAACTCAAGGGCTGCTGACAGGGTATGCCAGAAGCCGGAGCCGGACAGGCCGTCACTCATCAGTACAATCAGGATATAAATGATTATCGCTGTAAGCAGGTTGAACATCACTCCGGCAATCGACATCATCAGGCGGTGGAAAGGAGTCTGGTTGTTATATCCCATACCGTCATATTGGGTGTAGCCACCAAATGGAATCCAGCCAAGTGAGTAGGTGGTGTCACGCCAAGAGGTGCGTCGCCTAACACTCATACGACCGTTTCGCCCTGTTCGAGTGACTATTGTGGATTTTTGGCGTTTCGATTCCTGCGGCTTATACGACCAAATCGGAAAATAAAAAATCTGAAGCCTCCAGATAGTCACACCATACCAGCGACCCATAAAATAGTGCCCGAACTCGTGGATGGTCACTATTATCATCAGCGCAAGTAAATATGTCAGGTCATTCATGTCTCTTCTTTTTTCTCAATATCCTCCAGAAACTGATGCCGACCGCGGTCAGAAGCATCAGGGTGAACAGCACAAGCTTGGAGACACGGTGTCCGTAGTGGAGATAATACGGCTGGATAACACCGAAAAACCTGAGAGCGTGGATCAGTCCCAAAACCAGAAGTCTTCCTACTGTCTCAAGCAGGAAGAAGTTCATCAGGAATATCAATATCTCATTGTTTGTGCGTAACACTCGTTTCATTCTGCAAATTTAAGCAAACATTTTCAATAATCAAAACAAGGGGATGATAATCATAAAAAAAGCGGGCTTTATCGGCCCGCTTTTTAAAATATTTAGTTCGTTTTATTCTATACCTGCAATGATGTTGATTACCTTCACAACGTCTGAGATGTTAACCTTGCCGTTGTCGTCAACGTCGGCGTTCTCCCAGTTCTCGATGCCGGCGATTGTGTTGATAATTGCCACAACGTCTGAGATGTTTACAGATCCGTCTCCGGTAACGTCGCCAGGCTTCTTGTCTTCGATTGTAATACCGGCCTTCACGTTGAACACGTAGTAACCCTTGTCTGACTTCAGTGCAACGCGGGTGCTGTAAACAACACCGTCAACAGGCTCGTTGCCAAGAGTGGAAATTGTGAACTTCTGAGTGTCATTGTTGAAACCAATGGCAAATGCTGCGTCCTCAATATTGCTTACACTCAGACCATCTGCATTCATCAAGCAATCCTCACCCTCAAAGCTGGTGCCTGAAGGAACGTTTACAAGCTTGCCAGAAGGACTCTGAATCATCCACTGGCAGTCAGGAAGATCGGCTGCTGTGATGCCAAGCTTCTCATATACGTCTGCCCAGTCAACACCTTCGCTACCTTCATATAATCCTTCGTTGTTGATATTCTCTTCGGTAAGGAGGAGCTTAACGTCACTGCTGCCAACCTCAGATACGATGGCGCCGCGCTCATCTACATATGTTACGGTAAGGGAAATCTGGGCATATTTACCAGTCTCTTCATTTACAAGGAAGAAACGGGTCTCAAACTCGTCGCCGGTATTTCCTTCAAAGTCTGTGTTTACATAGAAGTGCAATACACCGTTTGCGTAACATACTCCGTAAGCGCCTACGGTTCCCCAAACATCTACAGAGCGGCCGTCTTTGCTCATCCAGAAACCAGGGTAAGGCGTGCATGAGTATTCCTTGGAGAATTCAACAATCTCTGTGCCGCTTGTCTCGTCTGTTGTGTATTTCTCACCATAGAATATAGGGTTGTTTGTGCCTATGGCGGCAGTGATAGCCTCCATGTCGAGAGTTACGTCGCCATCTGTGTTTTGACCGTATCCCTCAGCCTTTACGACCTGAACGTTGTGATCCTCGTTGTAAACGCGCTCCCATGTATCGTCATCAATCAGCTTGTCTTTGGTGATGGTGAACTGAACGTGAGCAATGTAATAGTTTGCCTCGTAGCAGAATATAACGTCGAAAGTGGCGGTTACGTCTGACTCAATGTTGTCGAACGCACCAGGATACTGACCCATGTTAAATGAACCGTCAGGCAAACTGTTAATTGAGATAAAGTATGGTGAGGCTTCGTCAACACTAGATGCCCAGCTGCCAATTGTGCCGTCGGCATTAAAGAAGAAACCGCCGGTGTCCTCATTGTGGTCGTTGGACATTGTGCCACCAGCGGCCCATGACCATATTTCTGTGATGTCAGAAGCGGAACAACCCAATGCCTCTGTGACAGCATCCATGTCAACTGTGAATTGAACTGTGCCGTAACCGCCCATCGGGTTGGCTTTAACCTCAATGGTGGTCTCGCCTGAAAGAACACGCTCGTCTGGGTTGATTGTCGGAGCTTTCTCTACATTTACTGTTACTTTTATTCTTGCGGCTTTGTCGCCGTTGATAACATAAAGGTAGGTGTAGTCTTTGTCTCCCTCTGCCATCGTGCTGGGATATTGGCCGTAGGTAAACATAAGCTCGTTCTCAACCAGAACAGGATCCTGAATGTAGAATGTGCATGCAGCGCCGAAAGACTTGGGAGCGTTTATATCAAGTAATGTCTCAGTGTCAGTGGCCTCGTCGTAGTTTGAATAACGTCCGAACCAGCCGTCAGTCTTGAAACGGGAAACTGTCAATGTGTCGCTTAGTGAATAAGTGATAATATCATTTGCTGATGTGGTATCTACCTTCTGTGCATATACATAGTCGTTGATTGAGCCGCCTTCGGGAAGAGCTTCGCTTGAAAGACCCAGCTTCTCATAGATGTCTGCCACTGCGATGGTGTCGGTCTTACCCTCATATTGCTTACCCTCGATAAATGTGAGTGTTGTCTCATACTCTGCTACGATATTCTGCTTCGACAGTAACATTGCGGAGTTCTCCTCCTCGCCGGCGATAAACTCAAAAGCATAGAAATTCAATGAATTGACAGGATATGCAACGTTGACTGTGCCGGCCTCTACAGGAATACTTATAACGTTGTAGATGTTTGTGGCCTTTTCAGGGTCGCTGGAATTCAAGCCTTTAACTTCAACATAACTACCTTCTTCCTTGATGATTTGGTCAAACAGAGTCTCTTCTCCTTGGCTTATTACTAAGTTGCGGTCTGTAGCACTGTTGCTGCCAGTGCGTACAGATATAAGGAGAGTGCCTTTTGATGGAACAGAAAGTGTTATCTTGTTTTTGGCTATTGACTTTCCACCGGTTTTCAACCGATACTCATACTTGATGTATTCATCAGCTGTTCCAAAATAGCAGTTGTTTGCGTCAATTGAGAATTTGCCGACTGAATCAGTGATGGCCAGTGAAAAATCACCATTGGAAAATACTTTGCCGTTAAAAACATCAGCAGAGGCTGAAGCTACATCATCTGCGGTCCAGCTGATTTTCTGGGCGTTTGCAGCTAATGTGCATAACAGCAAAGAAAATAACGTAAATAGTTTTTTCATAACGCTTGTTTTTAAGTTAGTAATTGGTTTATGTTTGTTAATGCGTTTCTTATGTTATTTTAATGCGTTTATTGTGTTATTTCATAATTATCCAAATCACGGCAAATTTACGAATTTTCA
>JAZUMZ010000358.1:0-4772 GCA_045603885.1 Bacteroidaceae bacterium
TCTTTTCAAATGAAGAAGAGTTGAGTTTATTTGTGAAATACACCAAAGAATTTCACACAGGTCTAAGAAATGTTGATCAAAACGTGGTAGATTATATCCAATAAGAAATGGATGCAGACTTTAAAGGGCATGAGGTACGAAAAATATTGGATAAAGAGCATCGTATCCCTAATACTCAAGATTTCCTAAATATATACAAGATGAAAGAAAAATGCAGTATAGATATCCATTTTCATGAGGATTTGGAACTTTTTAGTGCGTTGAAAAAGCATTTACACATAGAAAAAACATAGTTAGTGATTGTAAAACCAAATTGGATAAGGTCGTTTACCTTTTACAATGTTATTACAGAATGAACAGTATTTGATGAATTATTAATAAGGTGAGATAATATTAAAAATACCTGTACTTTAAAATAAAACATAATCATGTCTCGACTTTTAACATCTTTTATAGGTAAACTTTTTGGTCGTTCTGCGTTAAATGGGCAGAAAGACCATGAAGTGGAGTCTATGGATAAAAGTCGAATGACAGAGATGGAGTTCGAGCAGATGGAGAATCGTCTGCGTCCGCGCATTATGCAGATGGGACGTGAGTTCTTCGGTTCGGACACCGAGGCTGAGGAGGTGGTGCAAGAGACATGGCTGAGGGCTTGGAACGTGCGGGACAGGGTGGAACTCACCGATGCATATATCCTGCGTATCGCCCGCAACTGCTGTGTCTCAATGTGGCGTGGACAACGCACTGTCGTGGAACTGGCTGATCATGAGAATGCCGTCGCCACCGAGGTCACACCGCAGGAAGAAATGGAGGAACGCGAGAACTCCGAGTGGTTGCAATCCCGCCTACAGCGTCTGCCCAAAGCGGAACGGGAAGTATGGCAACTCTTCTATGATGAAGGACTGACTGTAGAGGAAATTGCCGAAACAAGAGGTACAACTATAGGCACAGTTCGCAAGACAATCTCCAATGTTCGCAGTGCTTTACGCAGAGACATACGTCGCCGTTTCTTCCACTTGCGCCATTTGATTCTGTTTACCGTAATCGCCTTGGTGACGGGACTTGCAGTCGCATCCATTGTCAGCCCCACTGGTATTGTCCGCAGTGCAGTGGAACGTATGTTAGGCATACCAGAGGATACAACAATATATGAAACTCCAGAGATAATGGCTTCCTATCATGGGGATGTTGAGGCCTTGTACCGGCATATCGCCTTTGAAATGCACTATCCTGAATCTGCTATAGCCGACAGCGTCCAGGGACGAGTTATTATTTCTTTCGTGGTGGAGAAGGATGGCCACCTCACTAACTATAAAGTTCTGCACACACCAGATGAGCGCCTTTCCAATGAAGCAATCCGTGTCGTGCGTTTGACTGAGCCTTGGATTCCTGCCAAGAACAAAGGAAAAGATGTGCGCTCCCGGTTCTGCATGCCGGTTGTGTTCCGTTTGAAATAAAATCTTCATAAACATAGTTAATATAACCGGTTAATATAGCAAAGGTAATTCTTGGCTCAAAAAGCCGACAGCCCCGCTTTGTCATCGATGGCAAAGCGGGGCTTTATTTTTAGGTGGATTCTGTCTTTAACATATTTTATGGGTAAAGAATCATACGGTGATGCGTTATATGGGCAGAATATCCAAAATACAAGTTTTCGAATCGTATGAATAGAACGTTATTATTCCTTGTCCTCCTCACAACCACCGTTTGTGAGACTTGGGCACAGCAGAAAGAAGCATCCATCCTGATGTTGAGTCGCAACCGGCTGGGAAAGGCGACCGTTGTCGATACCAGCGACGTGCGGATTTATTATGCATTGAATGCCGACTCTCTCAGCAATCAGGACACGTATGTTGACCTGCGGGTGCTGGAAGTCGGCTCGAAAGTGACCAAGTGCAGCAGTGAGTTCGTCCGTGAGGGAGAGGAGCATCAGAAAGAAATCTTGAAAACATGGAAACTGAACAACCCTCATGCCGACGGTGTTCCCCGTCCTCATCCCATTCACGGCAAACGAAGTGACTATTGGAACGAGATACAATACACCGACATCTATATCGAAGGCGAGACCGCCACAGAATACCACACCATGCCACACGGCTTTCAAGGAGAGAACGGTTATCTCACCAGTCATTATCCGTCACAGAATTGGACACTTTCAGATGATACGGCATCCATTCTTGATCACAAGTGTCAGAAGGCCACCTGCCACTGGCGAGGGCGCGACTTCGTGGCATGGTTCGCTTCCGACATCCCTATCCGCCGCGGTCCGTGGCTCTTCGGAGGACTGCCAGGCCTCATCCTGAAGATATATGACAAAGACCGTCATTACACGTTCGAAGCAGTGAGCATCAAGCGCGGAAAGCAACCCGTCATCCGTTATGCTTACGATGGCTATCGCAAAGGCAGCCGTGAACGCTATCTCAAACTCAACCATGACCTGAACGCAGAATATAAAAATACCATCGGCCGTATGGGCGGCATGATGAAGAACGCAGCCGGTGAGTGGGTGCCGTCGTCAGGGGGCAAGATTCCGTACGAACCTTTAGAATTAGAATAACTTATGATTACAAAAACATCTGTCCGCCGTTTCCTGTGGCGCCATTTCTCCACTCTTCATGCAATCATTTACCACAATTCCTTCAACGACGAGGAGAAACAGGAATTGATGGAAATCATAAATGCCTACTTTGAAAAATGAATACGAAACTCATCACCCTCGGTCTCATTCTCGCCGCTATCTGTGGCAGAACTGATGCACAGAACGTCATTGAGGGTACGGTGACAGACTCTCTCGGTAAGGTTGTTGAAGCCTACGTTACCGTGTCGCCGAAAGGCACAGGCAACATCATCGGCTTTGCAGACACCGATGCCAAGGGGTACTATAAGTTGGAAATCAAGACCACTGCCGATTCGCTGACCGTCACCGCCTCTGGACTGACAATCGGAAACCATGTGAAATTCGTTGCCAACCGCTCACAGCGGCTCGATTTCAAAGTGAAACAGCAGGTCATCGAACTGAAGGAGGTCTCCATCAAGGCCGACAAGATACGTCAGCACGGTGACACAATCAGTTATCTTGTCGGTGCCTACCAGCAGCAGGGCGACCGTGTCATCGGTGACGTACTGAAGCGGATGCCCGGGATAGAGGTTTCTGAGAGCGGTGCCATCAAGTTCAACGGAAAGGCAATCAGGAAATTCTATGTCGAGGATATGGACCTGCTGCAAGGCCGCTACGGACTCGCCACGAACAACATCAACGCCTCTGATGTGGCCACAGTACAGGTGCTGGAGCATCACCAGCCCATCAAGGCGCTGCAGGACAGAACCCTTACCGATGACGTTGCCATCAACCTGAAACTGAAAGATGCTGCCAAGGGTACCATAGCCGTGAATACGATGCTGGGAGGCGGATGGCAACAGTCTAGTCCGTGGCGGCTAGGCAACCGGCCTCTATCCGACGGGCAGACGGTCATAGGATCCAATCCTTTATGGACAGCCGAGGTTGTAGGCATGTACTTCGCCAAACGGCGCCAGAACATGACATTGTATAAAGGGAACAACACTGGCGATGATGTCTCAAAGGAACTGACCTCACATTATTCCAACATCAACAGTGTCAGCCTCTACCCTTTCTGTCCGACGAATGTCGTGCTGCCGTCGGGCGCCGGTCTGCCGCAGAAACGCATCTTCGACAACCACAGCCACATTCTTACGATGAACCACCTTGAGAAAGTGGGCAAAGACTCGGAGATCACGATGAACATAGCCTATCACTACGATGACATCCGCCGTGAGGGAACTTCAGAGAACGACCGCTTCATCAGCGACGAGAGCCGGCTGATGACCAGCGAGACACTGACCTCACGCACACATCTGAACGACCTCAACGGCAATCTCAGATATATGTGGAATGCCAAGAACGGCTTTCTGGCCAATGTCATCAAGTTCGACGGCAGTTGGAATTCCGACAAGGTGGAGGGACTGTTAGCGTCACAGTTGACGGGGCTGCAGTCAAGAAACTATGGAAGCGAACGCACACATCAGCATTTTGACCGTCCGTCGTTTGCGGTGAGCAATACGACCAATCTCATCAAGAACGTGGGCAAGCACACCCTCGACCTGCATTTCTCGGCAGGCTATGCACAGCGGCCCAACACGCTGACTGTGGGAGTGGACTCGCTCAATGCCGAGCAGGAGATGTTCAACAGTCATGCCTACCGGCAGGACATAGAATCACACCACATCAACACCAATTTCCACACCAACTACAACTTCCATTTCGGGGATTTTACCCTCGCATATGGTGTGATTGCCAATGCCAGTTTCCATGGTATAGAAACCGACCTCGACGGCTTCATGCCTCCAGCAGACGGCACAGCCGGTGCCCAACTCAGAAATGATTTATGGTACAACACCTACGAACTGACCCTCGGCCAGCATTACAAATGGGAGCGTGGCGGATGGCGCATCTCTCTCGGTTGTCCACTGAACCTCTACACGCAGACGCTCAATGACCGAATCCGGGACGACAAGCACAGTTACACCCATCTGCTTGTGTCACCCAATTTCTCCACGAGTTATGAGTGGCGCGACTGGAGCGGCAACATCAATGCCTCGTATTATAAGAATGTGGGTGACCCGGGCGGCATATATAGCGGCTACATCATGAACAACTACCGTGCCTTCCAGCGTTCATACGTGGAGCAACTGTCCGAAACCGACCGCATGGGAGCCGGGGCAAGCATCGGCTACCGCAGTGCCATGAATGCCTT
>JAZUMZ010000359.1:0-1713 GCA_045603885.1 Bacteroidaceae bacterium
GGCATGGCCGTTGCTAAATACTGGGATGCAGAATGGGAAATCTACTCAAAGATTGATGACCTCTACGCCTACATGAGAGACAAGAGGGGGTACGACTGCATGGATGAATATATCCGTGAAAATGTGTTGTTGCTTAGAGGCGTTGACTATACCGTGTTGGAGAAACTGGTTGGTGAATGTGCCTCTCGTGTCTACAATGCACTCCGTCACCAAAACATAGAACCAGGAACAAAAGAAGCTTTCAATGCCTATGTTTCCTGTCTGCATCAACTCTACCTGTTTGGAGCCGCCGTGCAGTTGAACAGAATGGGCTATTATATGAAAAAAATGTGATAACAGAAAAATCGGAATTTATCAGTATGAAATATCTTTTTGTATTGGCATTTTGCTTTATGTCCTGTCTGAGGGTGATGCCACAGGCAAAATTTGTTGAATCATGGATATACAGCGACGTATCTTTATCAAGAGGAGCACAAACACAGTCAGTAAAATCCATGGTAGATACAGGATGCTCATTTTGTGTCATTGATTCTGCTTATGCCACAGAAACCTTCAAAATTGAGGAAAATGACTATAAAATAATAGGATACAGAAAGAAAAGGAGCTTCATTGTTCTTGACTCTTTGAGTTTTTGCGGTACTACTTATCGCAAAGTGTATTGCATGGTGATGGATTTGTCAGGAAAGTTAATAGACTATGATCCACGTTTCATCATAGGTGGGAATATCCTTATAAAAGGAGTCTGGAAATTTGATTTGAAAAACAATTCTGTTGAACCAAGCGACATCAAACGGAAACCAACAGGAACTGTCATTCACTGGAATTATTACCCTAAAAAGAAACATGTGAATGCAATTAGACTTAAAGGTGTCATTGGAAAAGACAAGGTTAGTTTCCTCTTTGACACAGGGAGTAGACATTGTAAGTTGCCCAAAGGCTTTGATGCAGGACCGACGGAAACCGTCAGAAAAGAAAGTGCGAATGAGATGCACAGCCTACAAATGGTGGAAGCCGAACTGACCAGAAATGTTCACTTCAAAATAGGCAAGAATGAATTTACACATGATTTCTTTGATGGTCAGCATGACGATGGGGGGCTGAATGCATATTCGTTCGGAGGTAACGCAGTTATATTAAATTATAAGCGTCAAACTTTAGAGGTTGTTTTAGACAAGTAAATTTCAATTTATCAGACATTATTCAAAATAAGATAAGCTATATGACAAAGAATCCATTCGACATCATCGAGAGAGCCAGTGACATACTTCGTGCTCTCAAAAAAGGAGTGCTTGTCACGGCAATGGCTGGCGACAAGGTTAACTGTATGGTCATTGAATGGGGCACTCTCGGCTTCAACTGGGGCAAGCCCGTTTTTGTGTGCTATGTCCGCCAAAGTCGCTTTACACGCGAACTTCTCGACATTAATCCTGAGTTTACCATCAATATGCCTGTAGGTGACTACGACAAGCGCATCATCCGCATATGTGGCGGAAAGAGCGGTCGCGACATTGACAAGGTGAAAGAACTGGGGCTGACGCTTGTTGAGGGCAGCAAGGTAAGTGTACCAGCCATAGCTGAGATGCCGCTCACGCTGGAGTGCAAGGTCATCTACCGTCAGGAGGAGGACAACCGACTTCTACCAGAAGCGTTGCGCAGCAAGTTCTATCCGCCACTCTCTGAAGTGCGCAACCACGACACCGACAAGGACAATCA
>JAZUMZ010000360.1:0-5713 GCA_045603885.1 Bacteroidaceae bacterium
ATCATTAAGTTTTTAAATCAGAAAGTTTATTCAAACGATTATAAAATAAAGAAAAAGTTGTAAATTTGCATTCGTTAATAAGTGTTGGTGCTGTAATGAGTATAAAAATCAATAGGAATGACTATACATGAAGCCATAGAAGCCCGGCATAGTGTGAGGGCTTACCTGGAGCAGCCGCTGACAGGAGAGATTGTCAAGTTGCTGGAAGGCAAGATTGATGAATTGAATAGTGAAAGCGGGTTGCATATCCAGCTGATTTTGAACGAATCAAAAGCTTTTCAGGGACTTTTTGCCAAGTATGGTAAGTTCAGTGGCGTAAACAACTACATCGTCATGGCTGGAAAGAAGGATGACGAACTTGACGAGCGTGTAGGCTATTACGGCGAACAACTTGTGTTGTTTGCTCAGACATTAGGTCTGAACACATGTTGGGTAGGGCTCAGCTACTCGAAGGTGCCTGGAACGTATATTCTTAATGAGGGAGAAATGATAGCCTGTTACATTGCTGTCGGCTATGGACTGACACAGGGTGTCAGTCATAAAATAAAGACTGTCACTCAAGTAAGCAATACAACAGCCACCACACCTTCTTGGTTCAAGAAGGGAGTTGAGGCTGCACTTCTAGCACCTACAGCTGTAAACCAGCAGAAGTTCTCGTTTGAGTATGTAGGAATAAAAAACAATCGTCATCAGGTGCGCGCCAAGAAAGGATTTTCCTTGATTGGCTACACAAAGTTGGACATGGGTATTGCCAAATGTCATTTTGAGATTGGTGCCGGAAAAGAAAACTTTGATTGGGTATGAACATAGAGCAGGTACGAGAATACACGTTGTCACTCTTCGGTGTAACTGAAGACCAGCCGTTTGGCGATGACATCATCACCTTCCGACTTGAAGGTAAAATATTCGTCTGTCTGTGGTTAGGCGGTTGTAAATATGATATGCGGGATTCGCAACCAAGGCTTGCCTTGAAGCTCTCACCTGAAAGAAACGAGGAACTTCGTGAACAGTTTCCAGCTGTAACGCCTGCCTATCATTGGAACAAGAAGCATTGGAGTGACGTTTATTACGAACAACTGGATAATAATCTGGTCAAGGAATGGATAAAAGAGTCCTATCAACTTGTAGCATCCAAACTTCCAAAGTCTATTAGACAAAATTATATTTATGTGAAATGAAATGATGAATATGATGAACCATAAAAATTTCCAACTCTCCAAGTGCCTGTCACAGTGATGGTTCGCTAACCAATAAACCTATAAAACGCAAAAAGAGAGCAACTTACCTTGCTCTCAAAGTATCGCCAATTTCTGATAGGTTGTAGCGCCTACGGGAATCGAACCCGTGTTCCATGCGTGAGAGGCATGTGTCCTAGCCGCTAGACGAAAGCGCCATTTCTCATTTGCGAGTGCAAAGTTAGATATATTTTTCGAACTGACAAAATAAATTTATGTTTTTTTTTGTTTATTCTGCTTTTTTCTATAATTTTGCAATTATAATTAATATGAACTTATATGAAAGCTATTAGATTTTTTGTATTATGTTTGTCAACTCTGTTTGTATATTTTACAGAAATGACAGCGCAGGACAATAAGGAAGTTGTCGTGGTAATGAAACATAATTACACTTATGAGGATCCCAGATGGGGGGAGCCTGTTGAGATTGTGAAAGGTGAGGCTATAACAGTAATTCCATCAAGCAAAAGTACTTACCAATATTGGCCTTATCCTGCAGCTGATGTTGAAATTCCTAAAAAAGTTACCAGACTACCAGGGGAAGCTGGTGAACAATATATAGTTCTTAACGGTACTCATATTAGATTTAGAGAGGGACCGTCAACTAACTATGGCTATTATTGCATAAACACTCAAAGTTCAGCATCTGTATATCATAATCAATTTATTAAGAATCCATCAGCCGTGAAGACTGACAACTGGGGACTGACAGCTGAATGGGAGCCTTATTATTTGCCTAAAGGAACACGTCTCCCTTATTTAGGTAAGAAGAACGGATTCTATAAGACCAAGCTCGATGGTATTGTTTTTTATGTTTCTGCCAAGTTCTGCCTCTTGAAATAGTGATGTCAGTCACATTTATTCTTGCTCAACGGTTGCTTTTATGATGCGTATGTCATTAATAGGCTTATCTTCAGAGTCTGTCTTGCTACGCTCTATCTTGTTAACAACTTTCATTCCATCAACAACTTTGCCGAAAACAGTATAATTGCCGTCAAGCCATGGAGCTCCGCCGTTAATACGATAACTCTTGATTATGTCGTCTGTGAAAAATTGGGTATGTTCTTCAACGATTTCTTCTTCTGCATCCAAATGAAGACGATCAAGCAGTGAAGAAAGGGTGGATAGTTTACGTTCGCTACGAAGTGAGTTGATTTTTTCTTCGTTTGAAAGCAGCTTCTCCGAATAGCGTTGCTCAATCATGTCTCCCAGTCTATCACGTTCTATTGACATCATTTTTTCCTCTGTGAGAAATTTGCCTGTCACAATATAAAATTGATATTGACTTGATCGTTTCTCTGGATTTATATCATCGCTTTCGCGAGCGGCAGCAACCATACCGCGCAGGTGGTAATGAATTGGAAAACATATCTCAGCTTCAATTGACGGACCTAATTGGGCAGAGTCTTCCGGCTCAACTTTTTCCGATATATCTGGCCGCGTGTCCGGGTTGCCTGTTTGTATCATGAAATGATTGATTACTCTGTGAAACAAGACACCGTCGTACATGCCGTTTCTGACATTGTTTAGAAAATTATCCCGATGTCCGGGTGTGTCATCAAATAGTAAAATTCGAATGTCACCGGCAGTGGTGTGTAGAAGTACCGTGAACTTGCCATCTTCCTGGCTACATATGGGATTTAAGCAGGTCAATGTGAGTGTCAATATACAAAAAACTATTTTTCTCATAATTTATTTATATTTTACAGCAAAATTAACTATTTTTTATTAATTATGCACTTTAATATAAAAAAAATGACGAAATTTGCATAAATAAATCATTGGGACTAATAAATGTCTATACTAGACCGTCAGATTCTAAACATTACTATACCTTCAATTGTAAGCAATATCACTGTGCCTCTGCTTGGCTTGGTTGACCTTGCCATAGTCGGACATCTCGGTGCAACTGCTTATATTGCCGCCATATCTCTTGGAGGCATGGTGTTTAACCTCATGTATTGGATTTTCGCATTCCTTCGTATGGGTAGCAGTGGATTGACGGCCCAGGCTTTCGGACGAAATGACAAAACTGAGGCTTACCAATTGCTTATAAGAGTTCTGGTTATCGCATTTGCCATTTCGTTTATTCTGCTTGTGGCTCAACGTTTAGTTTTCGATAGTGCTATGACTGTAATGAAGCCAGAAGTGGGCGTGAGAGAATTAGTGAATACGTATTTTATTATCTGTATTTGGGGTGCACCTCCTTCTCTATGTCTGTTTGCTGTCTCTGGATGGTTCCTTGGGATGCAAGACTCACGGTCTCCTATGTTTGTAGCAATTTTCCAGAATGTCGTGAATATTATAGCAAGCCTTTGCTTTGTTTGCATTCTTGGAATGAAAGTGGAAGGTGTTGCTTTGGGAACTATGATTGCTCAATGGATAGGGTTTATGCTTGCCATGGCAATATGTCTGAAAAAATATCGATTGTCATTTCATAGCATAAAGTTCGACGAGCTATTTCAGACAGACAAGATAAAGAGACTCTTTAGCGTGAACCGTGATATTTTCTTCAGGACATGTTGTATGGTGGCTGTATTTATGTTTTTTACATCAGTCGGCTCATGGCAGAACACCACAGTTTTAGCTGTCAATACACTGATTATGGAGTTTTATCTGCTTTTCTCATATGTTATGGATGGCTTTGCCTTTGCCGCCGAGGCATTATGTGGAAAATTCTACGGTGCGGTAGATTATAATAATTTCAATGGAGTTGTTAAGAGAGTTTTCAGATGGGGTGGGGCACTTGCCTTGTTGTTTACTCTGGCTTACATCACATGCGGCAATTTGATTATGTCCTTACTGACCGACCAGCCAGATGTTTTGCAGTCGGCACACCATTATTCAGTATGGGCTTGGCTGCTACCATTTGCAGGGCTTGCGGCATTTGTTTGGGACGGAGTATTTATCGGAATCACAGCATCGCGTAGGATGCTTGTATCATCAGTAATAGCCACATCGCTTTTCTTTGTAACATACTGTATTCTCTTTCCTGTATTTGTCAATCATGCGCTGTGGGCTGCCTTCATCATATTTCTCTTTGCAAGGGGAGCTACACAGACTATCATGTACAAGAACATCAAGAAATCATTCTCAACAGGTTCCAAGCATCAGGAAAAAAATTAAAAGTCTCCTTCGTCTTCTGCATATTTCTCATAATCATATACGTTATCCTCGTCATCGTCACCCCCGTAGCTATAATGCTCAACAGTTTCGTCATCGAGAATACCAATTCCTTCGTCTTCAATAATTTTTGGTGTTCTTTCATTAGAACTTGTACCAGAGATATGTGGTTTTGTAGATTTGGATTCTAAGTCATTTGATTTTTTCGATTCATAAACATTGTCTGCCTCGTAGTTGTCAAGCAAGTCGGAATGTTCATTTATGAAACAATCTGTGCTGTCATGGATGTTTTCAATTCCCATTTTGACTTCCGTGGTTTTTGGGGGCTCATTCTTGCAACTTGTTGTTAATAACAATGTTATGAAGCCAAATGCTATTGAAGCTCCAAAAGATGTGTTTCTCTTTGCTATTTCCCCCCTCTTCCTTGATTTTGTCACCAACCATACGCCTGTGAATACTAACAAAACAGCTATGCCGTGTGATAATTTCATAACCCCGATGCCAGTAAGAATGGACACAACAACCGCAACTATAGGCTGAACATAGTTATATACAGACACCACTGTCGGTCGTAAGGTACGTTGACCTATCATCGTGAGAATATAACTTATGTAGGTGCCGAAAAACACAACATAACAGGCTTCCAACCAAGTACTTGCAGGTATTGGTTTACTGACAACTGAAACCACATGGCTGAACGTAAAGGGAAGGATCATTACGGATGCAAATAAAAACATCCATTTGTTGATTGTAAACACGTTGTAGCGACGGATTAGTTTATTGAACAGAGAAAGGTAAAGTGCAAATGAGAGCTGTGCTCCAAGGCATAGCAGGTCGCCTCTAATGTCACCAATACGGTCGTTTGTATGCGTGGAGGATGTCAATATCAGTATCAATGCTCCGCTAAAACCCAGAACAACTCCAGATGTTTTCATTATGGTTATAGGCTCTTTAAGAATAAGGAAAGAAAGAACCATTGCGAATATTGGCATACTGGTAGTGACAATAGATGCGTTGATTGGAGAGGTCAGGCTCAGCCCAATTGTGTAACAACATTGATTACATACAAGACCAAACAAGGCTGCCCCGGCTAACATTAATACGTCTGTCGTTGGCACTTTCTCGCTTTTTATAAATAATGAAGTCAGCCAAAAAAGAGTTGCCCCTCCAAAAACTCTTAAGCTTACCATAGTTATACCATCCAAACCATTTACCATTGCGTCCTTGCCTAATGGAGCCATAAGTCCCCAGAAAGCGCATGCGCCGAACATCGAAAGATGGGCGATTACCGGTTTATGGCCATTCTCTCTATTCATTATAAATAATTCTTTATGCAAATTTACATATATTTTAAA
>JAZUMZ010000361.1:0-3527 GCA_045603885.1 Bacteroidaceae bacterium
CTTGCTCATCGGCATCACTGCCCGCGAAAACGACCTTGCCGTAGTGACTCACAACACAAAGCATTTCAGTCGCATCGAAGGCCTAAAGACCGAGGACTGGCTGCTATAATATATAATAATGTAAAGGGCGAAAACAGAGAACTGCCTGATTGCTATACGAAAGTTGCCTAATCTTACTGCGAGATTAGGCAACTTTCGATTTGGAGGAATACAAAGACCGCCACGACGGACAGCCTATAATATATAATAATGTGGAGAAACAAAGAGCGGGAACCGAGGCCGAGGAGGTCGGCGCGGGTTCCCGCCTTATATGTTATATGTAGTCGGAAGTTACTCTGCTTTCCAGTTCCTATCAAACCACTGGCGACGCTTCAGCCATTGCTCGGCGGCCTGAAGCGCATGTGATTTGAATACGTCAAAGTCCATCGTCAGCGGATAGATGCGGTCACACTGTTCCTTGACTGAAAGTACATACATTCCGTGCCAGCCATTTTCACGAAACTCATCGGAGCCACCATTTATCATATTCACGAACTTGATTTCCTTTTGATTCTGTTCATTTTCTTCCGATTCCAGGCAAATTAGATCCTGCTCTTTCTGATTCGCAGTATCTGGCAAGCGGAGAAAGTCACCATTGAGGACGAACACGACGCTCCAGAAGAACGACTGCATGGCGTGGATGGAAGGTTCGCGGTCGCGGGTCACACGGTCGCGAATGCTGGTTTTGGCTTGGACACAGCCGAAACAATATTTCTTTCCGTCAATATTCAAGATACTATACAGGTCGAAGGCGTTGGCCTTGATTTGCTCACGTAGCCAGCTGATGTCACGCGGTTCGTTGGCCACTTCGCCTGCTTTTATCAGTGTGTTCAAGTCGCGTTTCAGAATCACTTCTACATCTGTTCCATGAAGTGTCAACGATGCCAACTCTTTCACCATTTCCTCGAAGGCATGGCCACTCGACTTTTTCCAACTTTGGTCGGCACTGATGACTTTACTTATTGTCTCCATGTCAGAGATGCCGGATTTGCGGAACAAGTGTGCCCGATATATTGCACTCCACAAATCAGCGACAGGCTCTTCAGGAAATTCTTGCAAAGCCTTAGTAATAGCGATGCGAATGGCCGATTTCTGTGCTTCCCGGTCAAAGTCTTCCTGCTTTTTCTCTGACACTTTACGCCCCTTGTAACCCTTTGTCAGTTCACGAAGGCTACGGGAATACTCGTTTTTGTATGCACTCAGGCAAAACTTGTAGCAATTATCTTTCATTTCTCGTTGATTTCAAACAGCTTGTTGATTTGCTCGCCCCAAGCGTATGCCAGCAGTGGCGGAACGGCATCGCCTATCTGCTCGTACTTGTCTTGCACGGTACGGTCAATGTGGGGTACTATGTACGGGCCTCCGACAAATTCGTACGAATCGGGGAATGACTGTAGCCGGGCGCACTCACGGACAGTAAGCGCACGGTCGAATTGAGGATGCACGAACTCGTCCAGACAATGGCTTGTCACGGTGGGCGACGGCTCATCGGATTTTAGTCTATAGTTGCGCTTGATGAACATCTTCTTCGGCAGAGTCCTTTCGGCCTGAAGTTTCTCTCGTTCCTCGCCCGTATAGCGTTCAAAAAGCGTCTTTAGACTCTCGCCGGGCTGCAATAGAGCGAACCTTTTCAATGTACACTCACGATGCTTCATTGGCAGGTGGTTAGTGATATGTGACTTTGTCATTCCCTCGCGCTTCCAAAACACATCATTACGCATCAGCCTCTCATAGTCTGAATGGCAATCCGTATATTCAGTTCCTTCAACGCCACTGTTTGCAATTACGTTGGGAAGACCTGCCAACGCGTCACCCACGCCGATGGGGCGGCGATGCTGTTCTGGAGCCTGTAGCCACCAATCCGGGAATCGACAGGCAAGAATGAAGAAACGATTACGCTTCTGCGGTACACCGAACTTGGTAGAATCAAGCACCACCTCCAAGAAATTCTCATAACCAGCCTCCTTCAACTCCTTTTTCAGCACATCCACAATCAGCTGATTAGAATCCTTTGCCGCCTTTTTCGAAGTGATGGCAGGCACATTCTCAAACAGTATCATCTTTGCCTTGCTGATTTCCGCAATACGGATGCCTTCGCGAAACAGAAACTGCCGATCATCATAGAAAGAGCGTGAAGTGTTGCCAGCCGTCGAGAATGTCTCACAAGGCATACCCGAAGTCACCAAATCCACACCGTCCTCAGGGATATAGGGAAGTATTTGTTCTGCTGTCACCTTTCGGATGTCCGAGTGGATGACATGAACCTCCGGGTGATTTGCTTTGTAAGTATCGCAGCAACTCTTGATATACTCAATAGCGGCCAGCGTCTTTAACCCGGCAGCATGAAGTCCCGTACAAATACCTCCGGGTCCAGCAAAGCAATCAATATGTGTCAGCTGTCTTGCCATAGTTTCTTCTTTTGGTTGCAAAATTACTAATTTTCCGTCAATCTGAGGCGAAAAGAGACAAAAATATTAAATTTTTGTGCATTTATTGTACGAAGTGAAACGATATTGCAGGAATTTTAGTACCTTTGACCTCGAATTGAGAATTCAAACGGCTTATCCCGGTGCGGGAAAGGACGAACGAAAAATAAAAATGGCTGACCCGATGCGGGAAAGTGCCAACGAAAAATAAAAATGGCTATCCCGACGCGGGAAAGTGCCAACGAAAAATAAAAATGGCTGTCCCGATGCGGGACGGGGACTTTTAAAATCAAAACACGGTTTCCCGATGCGGGACGGGCGTTTTGAAAACTGATTGGGGCTGTCCCGATGCGGGACGGTCGGATTTGAAAAGAAAACGGAGTAACAACGATTAAAATTGAGAAGTTTATGACTAAGTTCACTGAAAAATCATTGCATTCTTATCCGATGGCGTTCTACTACTCGGCCACTCAGTCGTTTGATGCGAGAATGGCGGAGGTGGAATCGGAACTGCCCCGTCTGAACACGATGCGGCAGGAGGAACACCGCCTGTTCTTGGCGTTCGACACGGCCTACAAGAACTCGCTGAAGAGCCAACTTTCGGACACCATCAAGAAGAAGGACGACGAGCGCGACAACATCGCCTACGTGATGGAGCGTGTGGCAAAGCTGTGGGCTGAGAAACTGGACGACGAGACGCTGGCCATCCACGGACGGCGTGTGGCTCAGGTGTTTAAGGACTATGACTTCCGCACGACGGAGGCGCTGGTGGCCGAGAACGCGAAAATACAGAACATGGAGCAGCAGTTCTCGGAGTCGGTGCCTCTGGATATGGCTCTGGAGAAGATGGGGCTGAAGGAACTGAACCGTCGGCTTTCTACGCTGACGGCGGAGATTATGCAACTGATGTCGCAGCGCAGCGAGGAGCAGTCGACCATCATCGTTGGCGAACTGAAGGCCGCTCGTGAGGCGCTGGATGCCCACTACCGCCAGTTCATCACGTATCTGAACGCCGTGCAGGAGATTCAGCCGGAGGAGGGCATCAGCCAGGCCGCGCAGTAC
>JAZUMZ010000362.1:0-7851 GCA_045603885.1 Bacteroidaceae bacterium
GCCTCCGACTTCTTGCCACCCGTGGTGCATGCTTTGCGCACTTCCTCTCCGTGCTCTTTAAGCCATCCGGTTGAGCCCGACACCACCTTCACGCCTGCTGCCCAGGCTTTCAGGTAGTTGCCGTAAGCCACCTGCGGAGCCGTGAACTCAATCGCCACGTCCGCGCTTCGGAAAGCCTCCGACTCGAAGTCCTCCTGGTTGTCGATGTCTATGATGCTTACAATCTCATGGCCTCTGGACTTGGCGATCTGCTCGATCATCCTGCCCATCTTGCCATAGCCTATCAATGCGATTTTCATAACTTTAGTTGCTTTAGTCTGCAAAGTTACGCATTTTTTTGCTAATTCGCAACAACTGACAGCTAAAACCTGTTATGATTGTCTATTTACCTATTACCACAAAAGTGTCGCCCGTCACGTCGGCTGCGTTACCGCCACCATACACGTTTTGGCGTATATCAGCACCATCAACCGTCTTGGTGCGGTTGGCCACAGTCTCAGTTTCAGGAGTTACAAAAATCACCTGATTCTCAGTACCCACATTCACGTAGGTATTACCGATCACCTTGGCTGCGTTACCGCCTCCGAAGACGGTGCCGATGGCACCCATCTTGCCTGATTCGTGAGTGGGCAGGGCAACGGTGGTGCCGTCAGAGAGGGTTATGGTTTTGCCTGCGTATGTTGATGCCGTCGTGGCATTATTGCCAACCACTTCATTAATGTTCACGTGAGGGTTGCCGTTCACGATTGCTCCTTCACCCAGACCGCCTCCGAACACACGGCCGATGCTGGTGAACGAACGGATGTTGATTGTAGGGTCGGATTTGCCTGCTGGTGTTGTATATGCCGCTGCGTTCCCGCAACCGTAAATCTCTCCTATGGTGATGGGTTTACAGCCTGTTTCCTCAATGTTTATACGGATGAATCCATTGATTGTGCCGCTGACATTGTTGCCTCCAAACACTCGGTCAAAGTGGCCGCTTGTGATGGTCAGGTCGATGTCGCCTCCCACGTCGGCGGCTTTTGACCCACCGTAGAGTTCTTTAAGATGGGTGATACAGCCCAGTTTGATTTTTGAGCTGCCGTCCATTGCGGCTTCGTTTCCTCCTCCATAGATTTCGTCAAGTATCAGCGGACAAAGACCGCTTTCGTCGAGGAATACCAATGATTCTGTGCGTACGTTACCCAGTGTGTTGGAGCTTCCGAACACATGGTGGATTGTACCGCCAAGAACGTTAACCTGAGTCTTACCCGTTCCATAGGCTGTGCCGCCAAGATAACCTACGTCTGCGCCGGGGTTGGGGTCGCCGTTGGGGAGGTCGTCTTTTCCGTTTCCTCCTCCGAAGAGATATTCTATCTCATAGTCTCCGTTTACCGTCACACTTGTTGCAGGAACAGAGGCTGCGTTTCCGCCTCCATATACATATTGGATGCTCGTAAGGTCACAGCCGTCGATAACCACTTCCGCATAATCTGAATCGCTTGTGGGCTGGTATGGGGCCAGGTTTCCGCCGCCATATACGGCTGCCACCTCATATACACCTGTGTTTTTCTCAATTGTGTCGTCTGCTTTTCCTTCCGATACGTCGTGGCCTGCCCACCCAACGGTTTTCTTTACCCACACTTTTACGTGTCCTTGAGGTGTGCCGTTGATGTTGTTGCAACCGAAGATGTTGCCTTTCACGACGCTGCCGTCAAGGGTCACTGTCACGTCGCCGCCTACTATTGCAGCAGTTCCGGAATCACCCAAACCACCGCCATAAACGTTGCGTACCGCACCGCCCAGTAGGTTGACAAGGGTGTTGCCGCTGCTGGTGTTGGTGTTGGCGAGTGCTCCGCCGCCATATACGTCGCGCATATTTCCGCCTTTGATCTCCACTTCGGCATTCTCACCGACAATAGCCAGATTTCCTCCGCCGAATATATCCTCGGATATAGTTCCTTTTTCAATTATAACTTTTGCGTTGTTGAGCGACTTGCTCTCGTTGCCGCCGCCAAACACATTTTTGCCCACGCTGCCGCCGTCAATCGTAATGGTGATGGCACCTATCACATTGCCAAGGTCACTCATAACCACATCGGTGTAAAGTTTTTTACTGCCCTCGTTCGCCGTTCCCGCTGTTCCCTGTTCCCAAGTGTATATCTCAGGAGCTACCGTTCCGAAATCCGAGAAGACACCAGTTTCTTTTGTATAAACAGAATAGGTGGGTTGTGTGATTGGATAAACATCCACCTCGTTTGATTCCGCCTTGTAGCCGCCGCCGTATGCGCTGCCATTTACTATGCAGTCGGTCAGTGTGGATGTCACTGAGCCGTTCACCTTTCCCTGACAGCCGGCTCCATAAAAGTCGCCGAGGATTGTGCATCCGTTCAGCTCGTTGGTCACATTGCCTGTCGTGGCAAGAGAAAACTGGGCATATCCAGTGTAGAAACGTGACACACCTTGTGAACCCTTAGAGTGATATATGTATTCGAATTTGTAACATGTACCGATTCCATAATTTGCCTTGTTCTTCAGGCGTTGATTTGTGTAATAAGTGAAAGCGAGGTCATAAGGTGTGGTTGCATTAGTGGAGATATTGACATTATCATTTTGTTTTTCACGATTATAGGTGATGGATGTTCCTCCAAATCCGCCACCATAGTATTCGCCGAAGATGGTATTTGTAGCATGTGTTGTTACATTCTTGCCTGCGTTCATATCTCCGAATTCAGGTCCGCCGCAGTAGAAATCAACCTTGCTGTTATTGATGGTGATATCGATATCTCCCTTGATACGTGCTGCGGCAGAGGTTCCGCCTCCGAAAAACCTGCCTATCAGGGCATGGTCTATCTTGGCAGAGAGACCTGCGGTTTGAGGCTCATCCATATATGCGCCTAACCATTTGTGAATCTTACCTCCAGTACACCAGAAGCGGATCATGTCGCCACTCAATTTTCCTCCCGACTTATAACCGCTCATATAGCACTCAGCAATCTCACCGCCGCTAACGTTGATGGGAACAATTGTGTTTGTATATGCCACGTCGGTATGACAACCAGGATAAAGTTCTTTTACGTAGGCATTGCCTCCAATTTGGATATAGCTAAGTTTCGTACATGCACCGTCTTTTGCGCGCACAATCTGAATGAAATAGCCGCTGTTGGCAATCCACCTGTTGTTGCCGTTACTGTCAGCATTTGTGAAATCGGAGGAGTTTATCTCGCACTGCGACATATAACTTACGCAGGTCTCTGTCAACTCAAACCAGCCACGGGCGTGCCAGATACCAATGCCGGGATACATACCGCTGCCAGTAGGACGTTGCGACATTCCCATCTCGATAATCGGCACAAAATCGAAGCGGAGGGCAGGCACTTCTAATCGTCCATAGGTGTTAGCCATATACCATCCGTAGTCTGGTTCCTGGTTATTATCCTCGTCGCAGCTCATGATGGTTACAGCTTTGCCTGTGTTTAGATAAAAGTTATTTGTTGTAATCCTATAATGGTAGTTGCCGACAAGCACGATGGCTTGGTCATGTGGATTGTTGGTCGTAGCCAATTGACCTGCCAGCGTGGAGAGGTTGGTGTAAACTGTTTGCCCGTGATAGGAGACGGGCACAGAACCGCCCAAATTTGTTGGATTGTTAAAACTGTCATCATAACCTATTTCATAGGCTGGATCGCTCAAGTAGAAGGCATTGGCGAAATTTGCTTCAATATTTATTGACGTGACGCCGTATGGTACTACATAGTTGCCGCCTTGTGCGAAGATATAGCCGGTGTTCGAATACAAATCCTTGGCTGTGCAGTCGCGGTCTGCCATGTTGTAGTTAGCGTATGTCCCGACTGTTCCATTTCCGACGTTCGTAATCTTCCACCCGGTACACACCTTGCTGTAGTCGCGTGTCCAGCCGTTATATTCGTCAGCAAACGGCAGCACCACCTTACCCCATGTATAGTCGAAACGGTCTTCGTTCATGTCAGTAATGGGAAGAAGGGAGGAATAAGTGGAACCATTAATCGTTACGTTCACTGTCAAGAAGCCGCTGTTTCCCATTTCTGTCAGCTGACGTCCTTTGTAATCTTCTGTTGTGAGGGGCAGATTGGAGGCAATGTCTTCGGTCGTCTTCTTTGTGCCGGTTTCCCATGCCTCAATGATGGGGTAAGGAGCAATTTCCGGCTTAAGTGTCCAGTGGCCTATCTCGCTTATCTGTTCTGCCGTCATGTCTTTGGCGCTTTGGGTTGAAGTGCCAAACAGGAAGAAGGCGGCAAGCTCTCGGTGGGTGTTCAGTATATGGCGGTAGAAGGGGAAGCGCGTAAGGAATTCATCCTTATCAATGGCCAACTGGTCATTGTATTTGGAATAGGATACGTTGCCCCTGATGCGCCAGAAGTTGTATTCTGTATAGTTCTTGACATTGCTGACATGTGTTCCTGCATATACAGGCGAGCTTTCCTCGTTGCCGCCGCTCAGGTCGCCATACATCATGCCCATCGCAATTCGGGTGGTGCTTGTCAGTATGTCATTTACATACGTTCCGTTGTTCTTTCCAACGATACCTCCTGCGTATGTACCACCTGTTATGGTTGCATAGTTGTAGCAGTTGACCACACGGGAATCATTGGATATACGTCCTGCGATTCCACCGGCATTGCCTTGGGTGCTGGTGATACTGCTGCTACCATTGGTGGAGAGTATTCCGCAATTATATATACGGCAGGATTTCTCTGCCACACATACAATGGCGCCTGCATGTTGTCCGCTTTCCGTTCTGTTGACTGTCACGTTGTCGAGGATGACATTTTTGATCGTGGCATCTTCCGCATAGATAAACAGAGGTTTTCTGAGACCGCTGATGATATGGAAGCCACCGTCGAAGCTGCCCTTGAAGCGATTTGTGACGGCAGCGGAATTGCTGACGCTGAAATCATCGGTGACTTTGTATTTCTGACTTGCGCCGTCGCTGTTGACCATACTGACAAATAAATCAAAGTCCGCGGAAGATGAAATCAGGTAATAACCATCTTCATTGTCCAATCCCTCAGCTATGGTCTTGGTTGCAATCTCAGAGTTGTCATAACCGTCGGCAACGGCAATTGCTTTTACGGTGACAGGGAAGGTGGTGCTCACAGCTTGAGTGTAGCTGTTGCTCGAAGTTGTGGGATCTGTTCCGTCAGTGGTGTAGTATATGGTAACGCCCTCTGTTGGGAATTCACATTCTATGGTGAAGGTGTTGTTTGCCCCGCGTCTGATGACAGGTGTGCCGCATTGCAGGGTTATCGGACCCGTGGAGCCGCCTACGTCAGATGTTATCCACCCGTCCTTGACGGCTATGGCCTTGACAGTCTTTCCTGATATGTTGACAAGTGGTGATGTGTAGCGGGTGGAAGATGTTGATGGTGTGGATCCGTCAAGTGTGTAGTAGATAATTACATCTGGCGTGGAGCACACGATTCTGACTCTGCCATTGCTGGTAAACTCTGTAGTGGGGGTTGCCACCTTAGATATAGTTTGGGTTACCACCTCCGACGGTGTATAGACGCTTTTGGTCGCGATTACCTTGATGGTGGTCTCATCGCTGATGGTGAAGGCGCCATCGTATTTATATGTCTCGTTTACTGTAGGTGTCGTCGTCCCGTCTGTGGTATAATAGAAAGAAGCCCCGTCGAAAATTGAGCTGAAGGACACCTTGCCTGTCGTATTGTCAAATTCTACGGTTGGTTCAGGATATTGGGGGGTTATCTCGTTGAACCACCATGCCGAAGTTCCTGTTCCTCTTACTCTCTGAACCCTTAAATCGGTATTACTGCGGTTTAACGTGCTGACGTTATTCTGTGACTCGTCTTTCAATAATTGTGGAATGATAAAATAACGGTCAACATCGGCGGCGCGAGCCCAGGTAAACATATAGCGAGCCTCATTCCCGCTTTCTATGGTGTTGCGTGTGATAAAGGCTTTGTTGTTATTGCTGGGGACAGCAGGGTCTTTGGTATAGTAGAGATATTCACCGGTAGTAGCGTTGCGGATGTAATAATAGTCCAGCCAGTCATTGTCATTTGCGGCTTGGGCTAATTCGAAAAACCAGCTCATTCTGTCGTCAATGCCCGTTTCATTTGAAACTGTGGCATCTCCTCCAGCTGTGGCCGGTGCGGTGATATAGTATTCATCGTCGTTACCGTTACATCTGATCTTATAGTTCTTATCTAACGAGAAAGGTGCGGTAGTATTAAGAGTATTCTTCGAGACAAACTTCCACCTGTTATTAAGACCATCGCTGCCTGTTAAGCCCAATACAGCATTGTTATTGTTACTGTTTGCTTTGTTGACAAATTGTGTCTGACCATATGGTATCAGGTGGTAGGAGTTGTTTGCTGCCGTGGTGAGTGAGAACTTGAATTTATTGCTGTTTCCGCTGTCAAAGTCTTGCATTATAACATCGCTGTCATAACTCAGGTATTTTCCAGTAGAGTTGTTGACTACATAATAGTACTGGGTATCGCTTTCAATGCCTGCGTTGAGAAAATACCATTGCATCGAAGGACGGAAAACACTCGTTGTATTGACTTTGTTGTTATCGCCTGGAATCATGTAGAAATGGTTTCCCTGATGCTCACCTGAGGCCCAAGCGTTATTTTGGTTCTGAATGAGGACTGGGTGGTGGGAGCCGCAGAAAAAAGGAGGGGTTAAAGTGGCGACATTGGTAGTCTCGCCATTGGTAACAGCAATAGCCTTAATGGTTGTCACATTATTGCCGGGGTCGAAGGGACCGGAGTATTGCGCACTTTCTGTAGTAGGCCTGCTGCCGTCTGTCGTATAATAAATGACAGCATTTGCGTCTGAAGGATAAGCTATCTCAATTTGGTTGTTGCTGTTGGTTATTGTAGGTGTTAGGATGTAGTCCTCAAGTTTGAATCTTTCGTTATAATCTTTATTATCTTTCAACCAGAGTCCGATAATTCCTCCGGTATAATTTTCATAACCAGAAGGACCTCCAGTCTTATATCCTGCATCAAGTTGATTGTAGTTTCCGTTGTTGACTACTAAGTATGTATTACTACCGTTTCTACCATAAGTTGAGTGTGGTTGAATGTTCATGTAGCCGTCAGCAAAAGTTATTTCAAACAACGCCTTGTCATCAAGAGTGGATGGATCGACTTCTTCCAGATGCACACGCAGACGATCGGCATTACCGCTCATACTACCGTTGGACATCAGGTATCTGCCCGTTTTCTTTTGTATGATATAATAGCAGCCCGATTCAGATTCTTTTTGTAAAATCCATACCGCCTTGCTGACATCGTAAACACCATCTCTACATTTGTAAGTGGTAAGGAACGGCTTTCCGTTGTCGGTGTTGGTAATGGTATTGTCAGCTACATAGAAGCAATATCCCTCAGCAGGGCATAAGTAGTATGCATGGACATTTGGATCACCTTTGTCTGGATTTTTGACAGATCCGTAACTGCGTATAAAATATGTTCCCGAAAGGTCATCCTGCCCCATGGCTCCTGTGGCTGCCATCAGGAGGGTGAGGGTGATGATGCATTTATGTGTGAAAAGTCTGAATATGGATTTTCGCATGTTCATATATCTTGTTTTTTTCTTGTTTCCGGTTTTATTTCCACCAAGAGTCTTTGAGGTGGGCAAGTGCTTGTGCCACGCAGTTCAAGGTTTTGCATTGCGGCACGTTTATGGTTTCAGTTTTGGGGCGGTAGCGGTATTGCCAGGGGGTGACAATAAGGAGCTGGCAGCCGGCGCATTGTTCCAGCCGTGTGCTGGAAGGGTGGTAGCGTTCGCCGAAGCCGTTGTCGGCGATAAGGATTGTGGGAAAGCCGCGGCTCAGGGCTTCGTCCATGATCTCATGCT
>JAZUMZ010000363.1:0-4101 GCA_045603885.1 Bacteroidaceae bacterium
ACCTCACCAGATTCAATATTCCATATTTTTATATTGCCATCATTAGAATAGGAAGCTACACTAAATCCATCAGGACTAAAAATTGGGGAATACAAATAAGATTTGTCTATAATTTTCCTTATACACTTTCCACTATTTACATTCCAAACACATATAATCGTCGAATCATCAGTGTGATAATATGACATCACATAATTGCCTGTTAAATTAAACGTCGGCATGGCAAACTTAAGCGTGTCAACCTTTAAAGCGCAATATTTTTTTTCATCAACATCCAATAACAATATAGGTCCTTCCTCCGATGCACATGCTATTTTTGATCCATTGGGACTAAATATAGGACCAAAACATTTATTTTGAGAAGAAATCACTAACACAGATGCACCCGACTCAATATTCCATATTCTTATAGATTCATCATTAGACTCTGACACAAAGCGTCTTCCATCTGGAGAGAATGACAAAGGAAAAATGCCACTAGCATCTGCATCTTTTATTATATAATTGTCAGTATCAACAGCTTTTCTTAAAGCAGCCTCAGCTTCCGGGACATAAGGTATATCTGGATTTTCCAAATTCTCAGGAAGTACTTCGAGCAAAATCCTTTGAGCTGTATATGCATCTCCCTCATCAACTAACTTGATTGCCTTCTCCGCTATTTCTCTTGATCTGGTCTTTAGATATTCCGGCTCCAACTCATTTGGAAGTACAACCGTGTAATACAAGACTTGGTTGGGTTGAATCTCGGGTGTCTCAAGTATATACTCAGAAGACATGGAACATTTCAGATTGAATATCCTGTAACATACATCCTCTTTCTCATTGAGAACATCTATGTTCATGAACCACATATGGTCGTTGAGCTTAACTATCTGCTCATTGGAATTCTGGTCTGTGCAGACAATACTCAAATCCTCAATACTGCTGTCAAAGAAAATTGTGGCAATACCACTATCCGTTGAGCGGTTAACCTTAGACTCCTGCGGGCTCAATGTCACTTGCAAGGTCTGGGCATATAGCATTACTGGGCACAAAAGCCAAAAGACAACTACAATAAAGTGTTTCATTTCTTCAAACATTTGTTTCCTTTAGTGTTTTCTACAATCTCTGAGATAAAAAAAGTCAGAATGTTATTTTGTCCTATGCATAGATAGGACAAATCAGGAGAATAATTATAGAGAGACATTATTGAGACTACAGATTACTTCATGTTGACACTTTGCTCTCCCTCTGTGAATTCTTTTTCCATTAAGTCATAATGCTGAATTAAATGATTATTTGTTTTGGGTGAGATTTCTTTATCTGAGATAAAATCAATGTCAATATCGTTAAGAAAAGAGCGAACCTCTTTGGGAACAAGGTACTTGTCAGGTGATGTTAAATAAGCAACAAAATAAATATAAAACTTATTCGTTATGGGACTGTTATTATAATAAACAGGCAAATGCAACGCCTCGTCCCCTACATTTTCAGCTCTATATGTAGTTGCTTCAAGGATGACATATGGTTTTTGGCCGTTGAAGTAATTATACGGATTTCCCGCATGAAACCTCTCTGCTGCAACACTATCCAGTTTAACCTGACACTTGCTTAGAAATTCATCATATTTGTCATAAGTGCCACTGCCTAGATTCGTGGTAAAGAACTTAGCCTCCAAGCTATTGTTTTGGCTGTCTTTTATCAAACTAGCAAGTGAATCAATGGTCATGTGTTTATCCGTTGCAAAACTACTTAGTTTTTCTATGTTTTTCATCGTGACTTGCAAGGTGTCAGCTCCAACTTCAATTTCCACGACAAATCCAATTTTATTTCGGAAATCGTTTTGTTGCACTATGTCTGGCATGAAATCCTTATCAGTTGCTTGTTTTGCAGAAAGCAAAACAAGCAGATAAGAACGCAAATCGGAATCATCATACCGTCCGGCACTCAACTCTTCGCGTATGAGCGACCATGCCGATAAACTGGGCATCGGTACATATACATATTTGCTACTCTTAGTAATGTCTAAATGATTCTTATACTTAAAGAACCCTTTCAGTGAACCGCCACCAACAAGCAGAAGTGTTGTAGAATGGATATGTAAAAAAAATAGCAGCAATAAGGTTGAGACTATTACGCCTAAAGAAATGGGGAGCAACCATTTATACTTTTTAGGTTTTTTGACAGGTTTTTCCATGAGTTTCAACGTTTTATCTGTCTCAGCCGGTTTCTCATGGAGTGGAGATTCTTTTACAGCCTCAACCCGTTGTCTTGTAGGCTTTCGCCCCTTATCAGTATCAACTGGTTGTTTCGTGGTTTCCCGTTCTTTTTCAGTTTTCTTTTGCAGGAAGTCTATCAATTTTGAATAAAACCCTGTGTCGAAATAGTCTCTACTATACTTAAGTCCATTGTATTCTTTTACTTTATTAATATCCTCAGGCAGTTTTTTATTAGGCCACTTGAATCCATAAAGCATAACAGGAATGATATTCTTATTCTTCTTGATTGCATGAGCTAACTCTCTACGCAACCAGTCTTCACTAAAGGGAGTACCATTAAGTGTGCGCTTAAACACATTCTTATCGAGTATAACGATAAAATCCGTACATTCATCTATATTTTCAAGAAGCTGTTCGTTAAACTTTCCACTCTTTAAGGAGTGTATGTCTAATGATACATTGTAGCCATCGTTCTTCAACTTTTCAGCCAAGTGATTAGCCGTTTCGAAACCACCCTCACGCCGATAGCTGATAAAAATATCAAATTCAGTCTTCGCATCTTCATCTATTCTCTTGTATTCCAAATCATTATCGATTCCATCAGAACAATCTGAGCTATCACTCTTCACTGACATTTCATTGACCGATTCGTTTTTCTCTTCCAAAACCCCAGGCTTTTGCTGATTTTGTTTATAATTATCCATATCTTTTAGTGTTAAGGGTTCTTCCATAAATTAGTTTTCACAAGTTTCGCATGTTATTTTCTATGTTATTTGTCTCGCAGAAATAAATGAAATTACAGAAATTTTGAATCAGTGAACGTAGAGATGCTTAATCTCTGTTGAAACTTTCGGTTAAGCTGAATACAATGTTAAGCTTGCTTATACATTTTTGAGGCGAAGAAAGTTCGCCGTAGGCAATCGTGACTAAATTCTCTGGAAGAAAACCACGTGCCTTTGGCACTTTAGAAATAATCAGAGTTGTTGTTTCTGCTATTTCCACTCTATTGTGACTTTGTCACAATTATTCATTTCTTTGTTTCCTTTATTTGACTTTTGTCTTCCTCCTTCTTGCAAGGTAGAGCCAAAGCGTGCTTTGTCTCTACACTTGCTGCGTTCGTCGGTTCTGCTAGAATCTTTAATAGTTCATTGTATAAAAATGATGTATGTATTTGTGAATCATTTATATGCTACTTGCGATGGTTTAATCAAAAGATTACCATATTGCTTGACATCTACTTTGTCTCGTAAATCATGAAATCACGTAAGCGGTATTTGTCCATAGGGGTTTTGATGTTGGCTTTTGGCTGCCATGTTCTCACATGGATTATAGGGGTCGATTCTGACTTCTTGAAATCGACCATCAGGAAAATATATCCCGGCATCTGGTCCTCCAGGTTATCACCGCCGTTCTGGTCTTTCCATATCTGGTAGAGATTCACGCCGTAAATCTCCGGGTACTTGTCATGTCGGACAATGTTGTTGATTGCCAGGCTCAGATGGATAGACGTGTTGGAGTTGAAAATCTCGCGCAGCCTATCTATATATTTCTTCCGGTCCTCAACAACACTTTCGTAGGGGCGGGATTTTTTCACTCCGGGAATAGTTTCCTGACCTACCCTCTGTAGCTTCATTGTCTCCGTAATCATCAGGGCATTATCACTGAAGAAAGTGGCGATATAATCAATCTCTTTTTTCTCGTATGCCGCCTCGTAGGTTTTCAGGAAGTTGTTAATAAACGCCCTACGTCTGGCATCAAGGCTCTCGCTTGTCTCCTGTGCGACCAAGCTGATACAGGAAACCAACATAATTAACAGGAAACTACATTTTTTCATAATTATTCTTTTTTATTCAACTCTCTGGACTACACAGTGAGCTACAATGATGATGTTATTGAACCCTTT
>JAZUMZ010000364.1:0-7798 GCA_045603885.1 Bacteroidaceae bacterium
GAAAATCATTCTAAATGGGAGCATTTTTACAAATTTTGCAATGTCCTCACGACTTTAAAGTTACCTTTATACTACATTTTTCCTTTTATTTATTGAGATCATGATGTATTGAAGTAAAAGTTACTATTCATTATTCTTATATTATGCACAATTATGTATTTAATGTGCAAAAGAAGACAGTTTAACGTGGTATATTCTGCTATATCGTTGAAATTTTGTAACTTTGCACCCAAAATGGAACTCGATTTGTATATCAACGAAGCGAACGACTACGCACGAGACATTGGTGCGCCAGTCTATCATCCCCATGTCTCAGTAATTAACTTCGACGAGGCTGGCGAGATACGCCATTCGCTGAACCGCATCGACTGCTACGGCATCTTCTTGCAGCGCGAGTTTCCGGAGAACCTGACCTATGGCATCGGTACCTACCACGATGGCGACGGGTCGCTGATAGCTTTTGCTCCAGGCCAAATTGGCGGTAAGCGCGACGATGGCACACGGAGGCAGTATCACGGATGGGTGCTGTTGTTCGACCCCGTGTTCATCCACGGAACGGAGATAGAGCGACGGATGAAAGACTATCATTTTTTCTCTTACAACAGCAACGAGGCGTTATTTCTGAAACCGCAAGAGAAGGACACGCTGGCCGGACTGATGACGAATATACGAACGGAATTAATGAATGCAGAGAATGACGATGATGTGCAAGATGACATCATTCGCGACTACATCCAGTTGATACTCGATTACTGCAACCGCTTCTATGCCCGTCAGTTCAAGGAGATGACCGCGGGTGGTAGCGACATCCTTGCCCGATTCCAACAAGTGCTCATTGACTACTACGAACAAGGTAAGCAGCGACAAGAGGGGCTACCCAACGTAAAATACTGCGCCAGCGAGCTATGCCTATCGCCTGGTTATTTCGGTGATATCGTACGCAGGGCTATGGGCGAGAGTCCAAAAGACTATATCCGAGGGTTTATTGTCCGTCGTGCTAAGAACCTGCTGCTTAGCGGACTGAGCATCACGCAGGTGTCTGATGAACTGGGCTTTAAATACCCCAATCATTTCACCCGTCTTTTCAATCAGCTGACAGGTCAGACCCCAACGCAATTTTTCGCTGCCCAGCGCAAAAAATAAACAATCCTCATTTTTGGTAGATTTATCCGTAATCCGTCTAACCGGGCTACGGATTTTTCGTCGTACCTTTGCACCCAGATTCAAACAATTGAAAATGACAGACGGTATGAGACAGATGATGATGCTACTGGCAGCGATGTTGTTCGTCAGTTGCTCAAGCGAAGAAAACGAAGTTATGGCACAGACAAGACAAGAGAAACTCTACATAACCATCGATGGCATGACAAAGACTGCTACTATGGTTGTTAATGCGGCTACGCAGGAATTAGTGGCAAGGCTGCAGCAGGCCCCCGTCACGGTAACGTTGAACTCCAGTGGCGGTTTTGAGATCTGGGGAGCACTGGGCTTC
The DNA here is from genome assembly GCA_045603885.1 of Bacteroidaceae bacterium. GTDB lineage: Bacteria > Bacteroidota > Bacteroidia > Bacteroidales > Bacteroidaceae > UBA3839. The sequence goes on from JAZUMZ010000364.1 coordinate 1,493, forward strand.
TCGTTGTCCACAAGCAATGAGCAAGTCAATGCACAGCCAGGCGACATCGTGCTTTACAACGGCAGTAACATCTGCATGTTCTATGGCACAAACTCATGGAGCTACACCCGTCTGGGGCATATTGACGGGCTGTCGGAGAACGAACTCAGGACATTTCTCCACGCCAGTGAGAGCAACATCAGCGTAATGCTGTCGCTGAACAACACTACGGGCATTAGTCAGGTTAGAGCTGGTGAAAGTCAGTCAAAATCCTACACGCTTCAAGGTACTATTGCACAGGCAGGACATAAAGGCATTATCATCAAGAATGGCAGAAAGATAGTCAGATAGAATATGAAACGAGTAATAGTTATTTCGACGAGTCTTCGTCGTGGTTCAAACAGCGATATGCTCGCTAACAAGTTCGTGGAAGGAGCTGTGAGTGCTGGAAACGATGTAGAGAAGATTTCTCTCGTAGGCAAGGACATCCGGTTCTGCACGGGTTGCTTTGGCTGTCAAAAGCTGGGCAAGTGTGTCATCAAAGACGATGTGAACGACATCATGGCCAAGGTATTGGAAGCCGATGTCGTGGCGTGGGCTACTCCCATCTATTATTATGAGATGAGCGGACAGATGAAGACTCTCATTGACCGCATGAACGCCATGTACTCGCAGGACTACAAGTTCCGTGATGTCTATCTGCTGACAACAGCTGCCGAGGAAGAGGAAGAGACTCCGAAGCGTGCTGAGATAGGACTGACGGGATGGATTGACTGTTATCCCAAGAGCCGCTTAGCAGGTACACTCTTCTGTGGAGGTGTGAACGAACCACGAGAAATTGAAGACAATACTAAGTTGCAGGAAGCATTTGACTTAGGCAGAAGTATATGAGCATACAGGAATTCAGAGATTACATGGCATCGGGGAAACCTGTTATTGGTGGCTCCGATGTACACATGATGTTTCACAAACTGTCGCAGCAGGCACTGAGAATCACGGCAGAAATCAATGGGAAGTATCATACACCCGACGAACTGCATACGCTGCTGGAACAGTTGTTTGGCCGTGAGATACCCCAAAGTGTGGGTATGTTCCCTCCGTTCCATACCGACTGTGGAAAGAACACGGTTTTGGGAGAGCGTGTATTTATCAATTTGGGCTGTAAGTTCCAGGATCAGGGCGGTATTACTATCGATGAAGGAGCCTTGATAGGGCATAATGTCGTTCTGGCTACACTTAACCACGATTTGAGCCCTGGGAATCGTCAGAGCATGACCTATGCACCCATACATATCGGAAAGAATGCGTGGATTGGTGCCAACGCAACAGTCTTGCAGGGTGTTACCATCGGCGACGGTGCCGTGGTAGCAGCAGGAGCTGTAGTTACAAAGGATGTTGAGCCAAACACGATTGTCGGTGGAGTTCCAGCTAAATTGATAAAGAGAATTCAAACAAACAAATAAAGAACATGAAGAAGGTTATATTAGCAGTCCTCGTCGGTGGAATGCTGACGGGTTGCACAAACAGTAAACGAACTAAAACAGAAGAAAATATGACAAAGCAGGAATTAACACAAGAGTGGGACAAAGTGTTCCCGCTGAGCGAGAAAGTGAACCACAAAAAAGTGACGTTTGAAACCCAATATGGCCTGACGCTGGCGGCAGACCTCTACGAGCCGAAAGATGCAGAGGGGAAACTTGCAGCCATCGCTGTGAGCGGCCCGTTTGGAGCCACAAAAGAGCAATCGAGCGGACTCTATGCCATGCGGATGGCTGAGCGCGGATTTGTGACGCTGGCCTTCGACCCGTCGTACACTGGCGAGAGCAGTGGTGAGCCACATCGTACGGCATCGCCCGACATCAACACCGAGGACTTCATGGCAGCTGTCGATTATCTGTCGCAGTTGGAGAACGTCGATGCCGAGAAGATTGGCATCATCGGCATATGCGGATGGGGAGGCATCGCCCTCAATGCTGCCGCTGCAGATACCCGTATCAAGGCAACCGTTGCGAGTACGATGTACGACATGACACGTGTGAGCGGCAACGGCTATTATGATGCCAACGACAACGAGCCTGACCGTCATGCCGCACGCGAGGCACTTTCCAAACAGCGCCTTTCAGATCCGAAGAAAATGGCAGGTGGAGTCATCGACCCACTGCCTGATGATGCGCCACAATTTGTTAAGGACTACTATGATTATTATAAAACAGAAAGAGGCTATCATGCACGCAGCGGCAACTCCAACGATGGCTGGCGTGTCATCGGCACCCAGGCCTACGCCAATAGCCGCTTCCTATATTATATCAACGAGATTCGCTCTGCCGTCCTCGTGATGCATGGCGAGAAGGCCCACTCCCGCTACTTTGGTGAGGCAGCTTATCACTATATGGTTGATGGTAAGGCAGATGGGTACAAGTTTGTTGGCGAACCCAATCCCAACCCAGAGAACAAGCAGCTGCTCATCATCCCAGGAGCCTCACATTGCGACCTCTACGATGGTGGATATACTGAACTCGTAGGTAAGGGCGAACCCAAGAATATGATTCCTTGGGATAAACTGGAGGAGTTTTTCAAAACGTATTTGAGATAGGCTTAGGTACACCACACCAATAAGCATCTCCCAAATCGAAAAGATTTGGGAGATGTTTCGATATTTGTCCTTCAGAAATTTTGAGGTTGTTATTTCCAAATTGTTCTCGAATAGGGTTTTAGGCTTCTGTGAAGGTTAATCGTATCAATGTTTATATGTCAGTCACTTTAATATTCTCTGATATAATCGCGTTTGCTTCTTGTCAAGATTCGATATCTTTATCTGAACCTTGGTTGGGCGTGTCACGTCTTCATGTAAAGACGAAAGGAGTCTCGTGATTACCTGCTCAACATTGGTAAATCCTGAGTCCTCGATTGTAGACACACGTTCACCACAGACGAATGCCTCTACGCGGATAAAATTGTACTTCGACATGCTCTCAAATGAGATATAAAAAAGAGACCTGTCCATTAGGGCAGGTCCCTCAGCAAATTATGTAAGAGTGATTATTACTCCTCTACGGCTGCCTGCGCGGCGGCTAGACGATGCTGAGTATCAGTTACTTACAGAGTCAGTGTAAAGTACTGGCACCTTAAATACAGCACATTCTGCTTGTTTTCTGCGAACTGTCATTAACCAATCACCACATCGAGTATCATCATCAGAACGAAGCCAATGGTGCTGAGGTTGGAGTGCTGACCGCTGGAGGCTTCGGGTATGAGTTCCTCAACCACGACGTAGAACATGGCTCCTGCGGCAAATGCAAGCATGTAAGGCATGACAGGCATCAAGAGTGAGGCCAGTAGCAAAACTGCAAGTGCACCAATTGGTTCTACAGCGACCATACCGATGCCGCCACCATCACGCCCGATGCAAAGCCCAACAGTGACTTCTGCACACGTTCTGACATTTCATCCTTCATCAGAAAGACGAATGCAGAGCCAAGCATCGTCCCCAAGAGAGGAATGAGAAAACCGATGACAAGAGTCATGTGCCTTATGACTTATTGAACTTTGTCTTCGGTTGCTTGCAGCGTGGACAACGCCAGTCATCGGGCAGTTCTTCAAATGTTACACCGTCGTGCTCAGCTTGGTCATAGACGTAGCCGCAAACGGAGCAAACATACTTGCCGCTGGCTTTCTGATTTGAGAAATCTACCTCAGCAAGGATTGTTGGCACGGGATTGTCGAGATCCATCACACGTTTGGCCTCCAAATTCTCGTAGCCCTGCGGCGTATGGGTACCACAATAGACTGTTGGATGATTTCGGATGAACTCACGTATGCGGTCCTGCGTTTCCCGGGCGGCTGGCAGGTCGTCAAAGACCACAGACAGTTTGTCTTCGTAGAGAGCCTCATCCACATAGGTGATATCGCCGTGGAGCATATAGAACAGACCTTCGTTCTCGACAATAATGATGCTGTTGCCCTTGGTATGCCCCTTAGCCTTGATGAGGTAGATGCCGTCTTGAATTTTCTGAGCCTCAGGGAAGTTGTAATATGGCCCATCGGTGTAGGTGACTGGCACGAGGTTTGTGAGTCCCTGTAGTTCGGCAGCATCCGTTTCGTCCTGATTCACATAGATCTTTGCATTGGGGAAACTTTTCAGTTCTCCGCTGTGGTCTGCATGGCGGTGAGTGAGCAAGATCTTCGTCACCTGCTCAGGCTTATATCCAAGAGCTTCAAAGGCCTCCATATAAGTGCAGATGTCCTTGCCAGTAAAACCAAATGAGTTCTCATCGGGTACTTCTTCTGGTGTACCGGCTGGGATGCCTGTATCCACAAGAATTACTTCTGAACCTGTGTCTATAAGCCAATTCTGCAGACTGCCGCGATAGCGGATGTTGTGGTCGAACTTGTCGGGGCCCTCTTCGCCACCAAAAACGAAAGGCTGGGTATAATACCCGTCGCGTCTGAATTTTACTGCTTTGATTTCCATCATTAGTGTGTTTTAAATTGTGGATCGGATAAACTTACAGAAGTCGTCAAGGTCAGCCTTGTTTGGGTGTCCCCTGTGGATGGGGCCCATAGAACCTTTACAGGTAAATGACTTGTCGCTGACCTTGATGCCTTTAGCCTCTAAGGCTTTGCGCATCTGAGGCACTGGTGAGTCGATGATGGCACACGAACCGAACAAGACAACCTCCTTGACATCCTCGGGCTTGAGGGTATTGATGAAGTCTATGACGGCACTATTGACTTTACCCAAGAGAACACCTGCACCGAGGTAGAGGGTATCTACGGTGCCTGTCAAGGGTTCTGCTACTGTGGCAGCTTTAGCACCGACAATCTCTTCAATGGCCTGGGCCATCTGTTTGGAATGACCAAACTTACTATAATAACGAATGGAATTCATATTGCTTGTTTTTGTGATTCTTCCTTTAACATAGCTTCTACCTCATCGCGATGCTCGTAGAGGGCGCATCCGCCAGAGTGCTCGCCACCGACGAGATGGACATCACGCAGCTTATGGAACATCGGTGATCCGAGGGCGCCTTTGACTCCCAACTCAATGACACTGCTGTCACTGAATGGTGAGAAAGGACAAGGTTCGGCACTGCCGTCAGGACCGATATGGAAGAAGCCGCGGCCAGCTGCCAGACAGCCACCCATGTGTTGCTCATCACCAGGGAAGGAGATAATGATTACATCCTGATAGCGTTCTCGCTGATGAGCTTGTACTGCTTCCATCATTGCCAAGTCAACTTCGCCAAAGGCAAGATATTCGGTGCCAGCCTCTGTTGGTACATACTCCACATAGATGATGAGCTTACAACCGAGGTCACGCAAGTTGTCGACAAACTCATCAGAGGTCACGAGGTCAAAATTCTCTGTAGTCACCGTTATGCTCGTACCAAAGAACAGTTCCTCTTCGTGCAGCATCTCAACCGATTGCATGGCACGTTTATACATTCCTTTGCCACGACGTTCGTCCGTCGAGTGTTCCATTCCTTCGATACTGATAACAGGTATCATGTTCAGGTGATTCTTGAGGAAGTCAATATACGACGGTCCTATCAGTGTACCGTTAGTAAAGATAGGGAATATCATATCCTTTACCTCGGCCACAGCCTCAAGGATGTCCTTGCGCATCATTGGCTCGCCACCTGCAAGCAAAGCAAAGTTAATGCCCAACAATGCCGACTCTTCAAAGATGGCCTTCCATTGGTCTGGCGAAAGTGTAGTTTTCTGTTCTTCTGCATTGTCTGTTGCAATACCATTGGCACGTGCATAGCAACCCTTGCAATGCAGATTACAGATGGTGGAAATAGAACAGATAAGGAAAGGAGGCACATCTATACCCTCCTGTTCCTTTACTTTCTTGCGCCGTTTCTCTGATTTGGCAAACAGTTGCTGCATACGGAATGCGAACTTCGCCTCACGAGGATTCGACAGCACGTTCCGGTAGGCCTTTGCCATGATACGGCTGATGCTACCGTTCATGTAAGCAGCTAAGTCTATTTGTTGTCTCTTAATATTTGTGTCCACTACTTTCCCTCTTCAATTTTACATTGTTGTATGGGATTAGAATGTAATGGTCTCCACCAATTCCATCATCTTAAAGAAATCGGCCTTGGCATCTTTCAGATAGTACATCACACCGTTCTCACCGTTCTCGCCAAGTGCAGGTTTCAGCACGGGCATCTTGTCAACGAGCGCCTTACCAACCTCTGGACGGTTGTCCTCTACGAGTTTGCACTCGATGCGGAGTGTCTGGCCCTTGAAGGCGCAAATCTCCGCTTTCTGATTGGCTGCAATCTGACGTGTGGCATTAGTCTTGCCAAATGCCATGAT
>JAZUMZ010000365.1:0-2720 GCA_045603885.1 Bacteroidaceae bacterium
TCTCCGCGGACGCCTTCGGCAAGTTCGGCGCACTCTCCTTTGACGACCCTGAAGGTTGGGCTTGTGAGGCCCGCCGCTATTATTTCAACATAGTTGGGAAATATGGCGCTCAGGTACAGATGCTTCTGAAGAAATTCTCAGGCGTTGAGATTTCCAAGATATGCCCTCTTCACGGTCCCGTCCTCGACAGCGACCTTGGCTATTACATAGACATCTACAACACCTGGAGCAGCTATCAGCCAGAGGACAAAGGCGTGTTTATCGCCTATTGCTCTCTTCACGGCAACACAGAGGAGGCAGCCTTGAAGCTTGCAAGCATCCTGAAGAGCGACTCAAACGAAAAAGTATCTACGTCCGACCTTCGCCGTGACGACATGGCAGAGGCGATAGAGGATGCGTTCCGCTACGACCGCCTTGTCTTAGCCGCCCCGACCTATGACGGTGGTGTGATGCCTATAATGGAAGACTTTATGAACCACCTGAAAATCAAGAATTTCCAGAAGCGTAAAGTTGCGTTTATCGAGAACGGCACATGGGCGCCCGCAGCCGGCAAAAAAATGCGTGAGTTTATGTCTGGTTTGAAAGACATAGAGATAATCGAGCCAACAGTCACAGTTGAGTCCACCGTAAAAGCCAAGACTGTCGAAGAGTTGAAAGTGCTTGCAGAAGCATTGTTGAACAGCTGATTAGAGTTTGAAAGGGGATTTATTTATTAAAGAGAACAAAGATGAGAACGACTGCGTTGATTTTATTCTTGGCAGTAGCCATGAGTTCCACAGGGCAGGACTTGCCAGATCTTGGAGAACCATCGCATCACCGCTCTTCCAATAGGAGAACGGCAAGAGTTGACACAGCCGTTCATATCAACCCTTTCCTAAATGATGTGAGCGGATTCAGCAGCTCGCTTTCCCGCCTCCGCAATAACATCAGTCATCGTCCCGCTCCCCCGGTATCTTCAATCAGCCCCTATTATTTTCAGCTTATAGAGCCCTCCGTATATAATGCCGCGGCAACGAGGCGTGTTATGAGTCTGGACGGCGACACAGGAACTGACTACCGCGACTGCCTGAACACAGAGATTGACCACAACCTTATGAATGTTTACCTTGGCAGTCCCTCTAAAGTTCGGTATTCCGCTGCCCGTCTTGCCAAGGAGGAGGTGTTCGTTCCAGCCGAGCAGCCCAAAGAAGACCTCGTTCCCGCCAAACCCATTGACGAGATTCTGAATGAAGACTTGAAGACCAAGTCCGCCACAGAGATCGACGACCATATCGATGACATCGGCATCATCATTGAGAAGCCCAATTTTTGGAAATGCATAGGCGAGTTCTCCCTTCAATTCTCCCAAAACTATTTCAGCGACAACTGGTACAAAGGTGGCAACAACAACCAGAACCTTCTGTCTGCCCTTATTCTCCAAGCCAACTATGACGACACAAAACGTCTGACTTGGGAGAACAAGCTTGAGATGCGTTTAGGGTTCATGACCACGACGAGTGACACCTGTCACTCCTTCTTGACCAGCAACGACAAGATAGACCTGACGAGCAAACTGGGTGTAAAAGCACATAAATCGTGGTTCTACACACTCTCAGCAGAGGCAAAATCTCAGTTTATGCCCGGCTACAAGAACAACGACCGTCGTAAATACTCCGCCTTCCTTACTCCTCTGGACGTGTATGTGTCTGTCGGTATGGACTTCAAACCTTCTTTGAAAAACGGCAACACCTTCTCTCTTGCCCTGCTACCGTTCTCCTACAAGATGCGGTATCTGGGTGAAGACGACGCAAATATCCACAGCGTCTATAACATGCCCGATGAGGACTACACCCACGACATAGGTTCGAAGATAGAGATGAACTGCAAACTGAAGCTGGCAAAAGACTTCTATTGGAAATCTCGTTTATACTACTTCACCGCCTACGACTATGCCGAGGGTGAGTTTGAGAACAGTTTCCAGTATAATTTCTCTAAATATATAAGCGCTGAGGTTTATACCCTGTGGCGGTTCGACGACAACCGTGACAAGAAGTATTACGATGAGCACCTGGGTTATTTCCAGTTCAAGGAATACTTCACACTTGGACTTACTTACGCCTTTTAGTCTTGAAGTTTAGCGAGGTGGTCTTCGAGACGTACCATCTCGTCTCTGTATTGCGCAGCCTCAACAAAGTCGAGTTTCTTTGCCGCCTCTTTCATCTTTTGCCTGTTAAACTCAATAGAAGCGAGTATCTGGTCTTTATCCATCTTCATAACGACGGGATCCTCAGCCACGATTCTGAGCGGCATATCCTCAATATAAGCATCTTTGATATAATCAGCTTTCCTCCCCACGTTAAGCGATGAGATAGTGCGCTTAATCTGGGTTGGTGTGATTCCATGCTCCTTGTTATATTGCATCTGCTTCTCCCGACGACGGTTGGTCTCTTCTATTGTGAGGCGCATGCTTTCTGTTATTTTGTCAGCATAAAGGATAGCCGTGCCGTTGATGTTTCTTGCCGCGCGTCCTATGGTCTGTGTGAGAGCGCGGTGGCTTCTGAGGAATCCCTCCTTGTCTGCATCGAGAATCGCTACGAGAGAGACCTCTGGCAAGTCCAGTCCCTCACGCAGGAGGTTCACACCTATCAAGACGTCGATCTCGCCCCTTCTAAGCTCATCCAGAATCCTCACCCGTTCGAATGTGTCGATGTCGCTGTGTATATAATTGCAACGCACCTCGT
>JAZUMZ010000366.1:0-5471 GCA_045603885.1 Bacteroidaceae bacterium
GAAAACAGTCGGTATATTTCCAAAGTACCAGAGGTACTCCCTTTCATTAATTTCCTTTATTTCTGCGGGACAAAAAAAGAAAGCAAAAATAATTAACATAGTAACTTGAATGATTTTATTCAAATCGTTATCAATGTCCAAAACTTCTATGCGAACTATATAAACTATGAAAACGATGAACAAATCCATGACTTATTTATTTGCGGCATTCATGTCCGCACTGTCAGTTTCCTGTCTCGGCAGAAATGGTGAAAAGCAGGAGAACGCCAAAGAGGTAAATCCAGACAGCATCGAATGCTTCGACCTTGAGAAAGCGATGCTTGACAGTACGACCAACGATTACGACGAAAACCTTAACGGATATATTTACACCTACCAAAAAGACACTGAATTTGAGGACGGACGTTTTGACAATGCTCCCGACTACATCGCCATCCCCGCCAAGCTTCGGGGCCGCCCGGAGAAAATACTGATGCGCAAAGGCTATGCCGTGTCCTACAACTCAGAGACCAAACTATGCAACTGGGTGGCATGGCATCTGACGAAGCAGCACACTTACGGAGACGAGCAACGCCCCCAGCGCGCGTTTGAGGATGATCCCGACACATACAACTCCACACATTTCTACGACTACAACAAGCACACAGATTACGACCGCGGCCACATGTGTCCAGCCGGTGACAACAAATGGGACAAAGAGGCGATGAAGCAGTCGTTTCTCATGTCGAACATCTGTCCCCAGTACTGCAGCCTCAACAGCGGTGTTTGGAACGACATAGAGATGAAATGCCGCGACTGGGCTCAGATGTATGGTGATGTATATATAGTTTGCGGACCTGTGTTTTATGAGAATAGAAACGGTAAGCGCAAACAGATTGGCAGGAGCCGCATACCCGTGCCCGACGCATTTTTCAAGGTTGTGCTCTGCAACCATGGTAAGGGACGCGGAATAGGATTCCTGTGTGAGAACCGCCATTGTCATCTCGACCTCAACGACTATGCCGTATCCATCGACGACATAGAGAAAATCACCGGTATGGACTTTTTTCCTGCCCTGCCCGACGAGATGGAATCCAACGTAGAATCCGTCGTGGGAGTATTTGATTAACCTAGGAGTATTTGATTGACCGCTGTCATTCTCACAACCTGATCGGCCAGCTGACCACCAACTCCGTGAAGTCGGCTTTTGACAGGTGTGCCTTCACCTCGACCCCTACCGTCAAGTCCGCCAGTCGGGGCATGGTGTAGTGTACACCGATGCGATTGTAGAACGGCAGGTCATGGCGGTTGGAGAAATCGCCCATCTCCCTGTAGAGATAGACCCCCAGGCCCAGCGCCAGCGACACATTTCCGTAAAAGAGGGTGTGCTTGGCAGCCAGTGCCACAGACCACGGACTGTGGGGGCAATGTTTGTCTTGTATCTCGTCAATCCAACGCAAGTGTTTGTAATAAGAGCCGTACATCACATCCACGCCCGCACCTATGGCTGCAACCCTGGCATAACGGTACATGATGTCGCCTTGGAAAGAGAAACACATATACCGGTTGAAATCCTCCTTGCGGTAATCCGGATCCGCCATATCGATCTTGTACTGATAGTAGTCCCAATCTTCCAGGCATCGCCTCACTCCTACCCCTGCCTTCAAATTGAAATACCAGTATTTTGAGAACGTCTCAGGAACGTATGTGTTACGCTCGTCAAGCAGCTTCTGGTAATAAGGATAATAGACAACTCCCAAAGTCGGTCCCAGCACATTGGCGCTCCTGTTGGGCTGACTTGTAGAGCCGTTGCTTATGTGCCAGTAGTCAATTCCCGCCTTCAATCCCCACTGGCGAGCGAACCTGTAGGTGGCGCTGGCTCCACCGCCTGCATAGAACAGCAAGTGTGAGCCCACCATGTCGTTATCCACGTCGTGACTCTTCGAATATTTCCTGTCCGAGTATGCCAGTCCGAGATTTCCGGTAACGTCGATTTCCCATCTTCTGTTTCTCAACAGCGGCACGGAGAAAGAGCCGAACAGGGCACACGAGTTCCCAAGACGGGTGGTATAGTCAGCCAGTGTGATATTTCCGCTCGGGTAGTCCAAAGGGCGATACATGGAGGCACGGTCATTCTTGCTGTATTTCAATGCCACAGAAAATGTGGGATAGCCATAGTCATGGGCATAGGCGTCAGAATCCGACGGCAGTGACACATGGTTTATTTTCAAAGCCGCTGAGTAGTCACTCGTGTGGCGCATATATGACTTTTGGAATCGATCCAAAACCAGCACCCGTCCTACCTGGACTTCCGCCTCATATCCCCAATAGGTGCAAGCCGCGGTGTCGGCTTCCTGGCCTTTAACGGAAACAGAATGCAGACATGCCAGAAGTATCAAAAGAATAAATCTCTCCAAAATATCCAAGCTTTGTTGTTTCTTCCGGCAAAGTTACTGAAAAGGAAGTGAAAAAGCAAGCTTTTATTTGCTTTTTCAATCCCTTATTCGTAACTTTGCAAATTAAAGGATTATATAGCATATAAATCAAAAGACATGAATATCTTAGAATTATCAGAACAAGAGATTAACCGACGTAATAACCTTCAAGGCCTCAGAGACCTGGGCATTGACCCCTACCCCGCCGCCGCATACCCGACAGACGCATTCTCCGTGGACATCCTGGAGTCGTTTGACGACGATGCCCCACGCCGTGACGTCTGCATAGCCGGCCGCATGATGAGCCGCCGTATAATGGGTAAGGCCTCGTTTATTGAGCTTCAGGACTCCAAAGGGCGTATCCAAGTATATATAACCCGTGACGACATCTGCCCCGACGAGGACAAGACACTCTACAACACAGTATTCAAAAAGCTGCTTGACCTGGGCGACTTCGTGGGAGTGACCGGCTATGTGTTCAGAACCCAGACCGGCGAGATCTCAGTCCACGCCAGCAGTCTGACCCTGCTGTCGAAAAGCCTGAAGCCGCTTCCTGTTGTAAAAGAGAAAGACGGTGAGGTTTACGACTCGTTTGATGACCCTGAGCTTCGCTACCGCCAGCGTTACGTAGATCTTGTTGTGAATAAAGGAGTGAAAGACATCTTCCTCAAACGCGCCACCGTAGTGAGGACGATGCGCCATATTCTTGACGAGAACGGGTACACAGAGGTTGAGACCCCGACCCTTCAGTCTATCGCCGGAGGCGCCTCTGCCCGACCTTTCACGACCCATTTCAACGCACTGAACATAGAGATGTACATGCGTATAGCCACTGAGCTCTATCTCAAGCGCCTGATTGTAGGCGGATTTGAGGGTGTGTATGAAATCGGCAAAAATTTCCGCAACGAAGGAATGGACCGTACCCACAACCCCGAGTTCACGTGTATGGAGCTGTATGTGCAGTACAAAGACTACAACTGGATGATGAGCTTCACCGAGCAGCTCCTTGAGAAGATCTGCATAGCCGTAAACGGCACTACCGAGTCGGTCGTTGACGGCCAGACGATATCGTTCAAAGCCCCCTACCGCCGTCTTCCGATTCTCGACGCCATCAATGAGAAGACAGGATATGACTTGAACGGCAAGACAGAGTCGGAGATCCGCGATGTATGCAAGGCGCTGAACATGGAGACAGACGAGACTATGGGCAAAGGAAAGCTGATAGACGAGATATTCGGCGAGTTCTGCGAGGGCACATTCATTCAGCCCACCTTTATCACAGACTACCCCGTTGAGATGTCTCCCCTGACTAAGATGCACCGTTCCAAGCCCGGACTTACAGAGCGTTTCGAGCTTATGGTCAACGGTAAGGAGCTTGCCAACGCCTATTCGGAGCTCAACGACCCGATAGACCAGGAAGAGCGGTTCGTGGAGCAGATGAGGCTTGCCGACAAAGGCGACGACGAGGCCATGATTATTGACCAGGACTTTCTCCGCGCGCTTCAATACGGTATGCCCCCCACATCGGGTATCGGAATCGGCATAGACCGCCTCGTGATGCTTATGACCGGCAACATGACCATCCAGGAAGTGCTGTTCTTCCCTCAGATGAAGCCCGAGAAAAAGATACCGAAGGACAAGGTCGAGGAATTTGTTAAACTGGGTCTGAGCGAGGACATCGTGCCCGTGCTCTACAAGTGCGGCTACAACCTGGTGAGCGACCTCGGCAAGTCAAACGCCCAGAAAATCCAACAGCAGATTGGCGAGGTACTGAAAAAATACAAACTCGACATCGTAAAGCCCACAGTGGCTGAAATTGAGGATATTATAGGCAAAGTAAAGACAGATGACTGACAAAGTGCGGTCCACAGGCCATAACGGCCTGTGAGCCGCACTTTCTCTGAGAGTTCAAAACACTTTGTCAAACAAAAATCCAAAGCTCGTGGAATTTACTAACTGTGGAAAGGTGGCAATAATCGGCGGCGGCAGTTGGGCTACCGCAATAGCCAAAATCGTCATGGTCAACGTGACGAACATCAATTGGTATATCCGTCGTGACGACCGCATAGATGAATTCAAACGTCTGAGCCACAACCCCGCCTATCTGACCGGGGTTCAGTTCGACACCAGCCGTATAGGTTTTTCTTCCGACCTCAACAATGTAGTCAAGAACAGCGACACACTGATTTTCGTCACTCCCTCCCCCTATCTTAAAGGTCACCTGAAAAAGTTGAAAACCAGTTTAAAGAACAAACTGATTGTAATCGCAACCAAAGGCATAGTCCCCGACGACAACATTACCATCTCCCAATATTTCCATCTCACGTTTGATGTGCCAGAAGACCAGATTTCATGTATCGGCGGTCCGTCGCACGCAGAGGAGGTAGCATTGGAGCGCTTGTGCTACCTGACAATAGGGTGTCGCAACACCCACAATGGAAGCCTCATCGCATCTCTGCTCTCCGGCAAGAACGTGAAAACCACAGTCAGCACCGACATAGAAGGAATCGAATACAGCTCTGTTTTGAAAAACGTATATGCCATCTGTGCCGGAATCTGCCACGGTCTGAAAAAAGGCGACAACTTCCAGTCGGTATTGGTGGCCAACGCCATCCAGGAGATGGAGCGCTTTCTACAGGCCATCGTTCCCGCCAACCGCAGGATTTCCAACTCTGTCTATATGGGCGACCTGCTGGTGACCATGTACTCCAACTTCTCACGCAACCGCGTGTTCGGCACCATGATTGGCAACGGCTATTCTGTCAAGACCGCCCAGCTGGAGATGGAGATGATAGCCGAGGGATATTTCGGTACCAAATGTATCAAGGAGATCACCCGCCGCTTCCATGTGAACATGCCGATTCTAGACGCCGTTTACAACATCCTGTATGAACGTATATCCACATCTGTGGAAATTAAGATTCTCAGCGACTCTTTCAGATAATAAATATAAAATAAAGAAAATATGAAATTAGACATCTCCAAAGTCCTACAATTCGTAGGCGAGAACGAAGTTAAGGCATTTGAGCCTGCAGTTGCAAACGCCAACAAAGCCCT
>JAZUMZ010000367.1:0-32858 GCA_045603885.1 Bacteroidaceae bacterium
GCAGAATCTGTGCAAGCACATTTTGCATTCGCTGCTCTGAAAATTCATGGGCATTTATGGGCATTCGCTATCGCAGAATCTTTTCACGACTCGGCAAAGATTAAGGCAAGCTTAACTCTGCTCTCGCTGCTCCAAGATTTCATGTTAAAAAAACCGAGTGTACAAAAGACACGCCAAATATTTGTCCGATTCGAGTGATTCGTGTTCGAAAACCCAAGTTCAATTCTCTAATTCTTGATTTTTTCCATGTGCCGCAGGCACGCTGTCTTTTCCCGAGAACATCGGAAACAAATTCTGAAACCACGTATTTTTGCACCATAGTTTTGAGCGTCAACCGCTCTCTATATACAATAACAGCAAAAACACGTAGCGACATGACATCAATCAAAATTTTTAATTTTCTTGTTACAAATCCCTTGCTTTTTCGTTTTATATATGAAAAAACATCGGAATGGGCGATAAGAACCTCATAAATGCATTCACACATTGGAGAGGCCGCTTTCTGCGGCAGGCCATGCGTATGCTCCCGTCGGAGGAGGATGCAGAGGATGTGCTTCAAGATGCTTTCGTCAGACTTTGGTCGTACAAAGACAGGCTCAAGACTGACAATGAGGCGGTTGCAATGGCGACTGTCACTGTCCGAAACATGGCGGTGGATCGCTTCAGGCAGCTTCGAAGAACGGAGACCAAAGACCCCAATGGTAATATTGAGGGACAATCTGATGCTGAGGATGCAGAGGAGGATAAGTTGGCAGAGCGACATGCTTTGGTCTCAGATATAATGAGACAAGTGCTTACTCCCCTTCAACTTAGAATAATCGAGCTTAGGGAGTATGAGGGTAAAAGCTACGACGAGGTGGCCAGAGAGTTGGGCATGACTCAACCTGCAGTCAGAATGCAGTTGTCAAGAGCCAGAAAAGCCATACGTGAGAAATATAATCTGCTAATTAAGAAATAATCCCCGATATTCTATGAAACAAAAGATGGACATAATGACAAATACGGTATTCTGGACTATTCTGGCTAATCGTTATTTCGACGCCGAATGTTCAGAGGCTGAAGAGGCCTTGTTGAAACGCTTCGTAGCATCAAAGTTCTCATACGATGATATATTCAGTACGGATGCTATTCATCTGTTTCGAGAGGCAAGGGCTACAATGAGCTTAATCTGTGCAGGCAGAATGGATTATAAATTTAACAGGACATCAGCCACACCCACAGCTCTGTCCTCAGACTCCCATAAGAGCAATGGCCGTATGTGGAAATGGGCTGTTGCTGGTGCAGCCGCAAGCATCGTTGGTGTCACGTTCCTCATCACACAATCCGGAAGCACAGAGAATGAGGATGTGTGTTTGGCGTATGTTAATGGAGAGGTTATTACCGAAAGAGAGAAGGTGATGGAAATTATAAGGGACTCCTGGAATGATATTGATATTGAGTCTGGTGGTGTAGGGAGGGTTGAGTCTCAACTTAAAGATATGTTTGATGTATTGGAATAAAAACAAATTGAGCCATGAAACGAGTAATAATTTGTCTAATGATGATGGTAGCCTGTAGCTCTTCATTCTCACAGGTGAACCTTGCCGTCTGTCCTTTCTTCGATAATAACTCTGTCTATGCTCCATACTCCAAAATCGCATTGGTGAAAGGTAGGGAGTTAGAACCTTATCATTTGACACTTTATCAAAGCTGTTCAGCGGTAGATGGTAGGATTATAAAGGAAATGGAGCGCGCAGTGACTACTGATAGCCGAAAGGCGGTAGATAAAGAACTTGGATATATTGGGCAGCGTCTCTATTATGCTTTTCTCTCTCTTCCGCCAGAGGCAAAGGACACTGACGTTAAGCGCTATATATTCTATCGTAACGCATTTCTGAAAGCCGGAGGAAAATATGACGCCACAATTGTATATATGGAAGGAACGGTCACGATGAAAGAACTTAAAAAGCTGTTTAAATAATCATTTAACCATTAAATATTCGTATGACAATGAAAAGAATTATCTCAATTTCACTGATGATAAGCCTGGCATGTGGAACGCAGGCTCAAGTACAGGCTGACACAACTGTGATAATGAATGCCGACAAGGTGATTGTCACATCTGAGAGTAATTACTTGAATGTGGAGGTACTCGGAAAAGAGAACGAGCCTGATTACCATTTCTCAAAGACATTAGAGCTGAATGATGGGATAAATGTCACCAGCGAGTCGCACTCTGATTTCGACTTCCGTTTGCCGTTTACCAAATCTGGGAATAAGCGTAGTATGGATTTCTCATTCACTCCAACTATGAGTGTAGGACTGGTGTCGGCATTGGGAGGAGCAAGCCACCTGAAAACCAATTTTGGAGAGTCCGTGGAAATTACATGGCACGCTTTCTTTCTATCTATTAATCCTGGAAGCAAACACTGGAGATTTGATTCAGGACTTTGGTTCAACTGGAAAAACTTCAGGATGACAGGCGACACAAGATTTGACAAGGTGGACGGTAATGTCGTAATGATGAAGTACCCGGAAAATGCTGATTACGATTTCTCAAGGGTACATACTCTCAGCTATCAGGTACCGTTGCTTGTGGAATACAGACCCACCCGTCAGTTTAAATTTGCCGCAGGAGCACTTCTCAACTTCAACGGTCATGGAAATCTCAAAACTAAGTACGCAGTAGATGGAGAGAGATTTAAGGATCGTGACAGGAATGTGCATCTTAACAGCTTCACGACCGATTTTTATGGAGTCGTCTCCTTCAGCCCGCTCCGACTGGGCGCCTACCTGAAATACAGCCCCTGCAACGTGCTTGACACCAACCGGGGGCCTAAGTTCCATGCAATATCTACAGGACTTATCTGGAACTTCTAAAATAAATACTAATTTATAGAAGTACCCTTGAAAAGGTGGCTCACTGCGTAAAGAGTCCACCTTTTAATTTTATGCGAAAACGCTGAGGGAATTGTATATATACATCAAACAAGCGTCTAAATAGTTGAATGGCAGTAAAAAGCAAGACAACACACAATCTCTAATCAGTACATGTGAGGTTGACCTATTGCACGTGTGAGTGATGCAAAGTAATTTTGCATTCAGTATAATCACAAAAAATACTGAAAATGCAAAAAACACTAAGTGCTGACTTGTCTGCGAGTAAGCAGATTGAAAAACTGGATTTGCTATCCTGGCAAAGCTTGAACAACTCATTTCGTCGGAGAATGGTTTGCCGTATCGGTATCGACTGTGGATTTTTTGTGGAGATGAACTATATGGTTAACGCCATGCTCTACTGCCTTGCCAACCGCATAAGATTCCAACTTTATTCTGAGACTGCCAACTTTGGTACAGGCGTGGGGTGGACTGAGTATTTCATGCCATTCTGTGAGGAAGTACATGAGTCGTTTCATAGGCGATATAATTTCCACAGGCTGCCCTCATGGCGACGCATATTGAAAATGTGCATCAAACAAAAGTCTCCCAGTCCGATTGTATGGAAGATAAAGTCTTCTCTAAAAACCGGTATAGGACGGTTTGTGGCACTAAGTGTTTACAAGGAGTATATATTGTTCACACAGGATGTGACCATAAATCCTGATAAGCAGTACACAATCCCGGAATTAGGAATAAGTTGTGACTATACGACTGTATACGGATTACTGGCAAGAATGATATGGAGGCCTCGACCTATGATTTTGAATATGGTATCAATTCTTACAGACAAACTCAATCTGCCATCTATTTATGATGGCATCCATATAAGGGGCGGTGATAAAATATCAGAATCAAAGCTAATCAGTGGAGTCAGCATGATGCAGTTATTCGACAATAAAGAAAACAGGTGTGTTTTTGTTCTTACTGACGATTTCCGTCAATATAGGGAATTGCAAGAAACACACCCTGGTTTCCGGTTTTTGACGTTATGTCAAACTGAGGAATGTGGTTACGTTCACAAAGACTTTTTGAAAGAATCTCCTGCAAGGAGAAGAGAAGCAATAATCAGGCTTATCATATCTGTAAACATTCTGCTTGGTGCACGCTCTTTCGTTGGCAGCATCACGACAGGTCCGAGTGTCTTCATAATGAAATTAAGGATTGACGATCCTTTGGTAAGGGCTGTAGATTGTCCAAGAGAGCTGTTGGCATCAACATTGTCAATGACAATCAGTGAGCGTGCGGCAATCTCAAAAAAACACTTACAGCATCTTTAGGACCACTATGGTATCTATACAAAAGGTGTCTTGCTAAACACTTGGTTCTCAGTGCTTGTAGGCGATATGTGGGAACTAAATCCGATATACAAGTTTTTAAAAAGATTGCGAAAATAAAGAAATAATCGTAATTTTGCAATCGGTAATGAAATATGAGACATAATACGTGTCGGAATGAAAAATCTTATACACATATTATTATTGTCAATTGTAATAGCTTCTTGTGGTGCTGGCAATTCTGATGTTAGTGGTGACAACGACTCAACTGTAGTTTTTATAAGATTATGTCAGGAGGCCAGGAGGGCTATTGAAGCTGAAGATGCTGACAGTGCCTTTTCGTTATTGCTGCAGGCAGAGCCATATACAGAGGGATGCATAAACAACAATATTATGATTGGGTATTATGATTTGTTGGCACGGCTTTACGAGAAGAAGAACTTGTTTCATTTGCAAGAGCAGAGTCTGATAAAGAAACAATCGTTTCTGTTATCCACTGACAGTATATATAAACGGGCGTATGTAAACTATGAATTAGGTGTGTCGCGCTACGCACAATCTCACTTCGAGGACGCTGTTACATCTTTAAGAGAGGCAATCCGCCACTCACCGCCGGATTCTTTAGATTTTATAGCCCGTTGTTACGTAATGCTAAGCCAGGTTTATCTGCAGACATCAAAGATGGATTCCGTAAAATTGTCATTGGAAATGGCACGGCAGACTTCCCATTCAATCACCGAGGATCCGCTTTATCGTCTTTCGGAGGTATATCTGCTATATGGACAAGGTGACAAGGCCGAGGCAGCAAGCAAGTTGAAAATGCACATCTCCTCAAGTGGAATTTACGAGAAAATGGAGTTTCTGACCTTGCTTGCTACCATTCATGAGGAACAGGGAAACCTGTCGCAGACGGTTAAGGATCTCAGGCAAATTATTGCCTGTTGTGACTCAGCTGCAATTAAGGAGGCGGCTGACAATACTGCGAGGATTCACAAGTTGAGACATGAGGAGCAGATACAGAGCGAAAAAAAAGAACAGGAACGGCTTCGTGCTGTATCACGAGCCAGAACCATGACCTTAGTCGGCCTGTTGTCAATTGCGATTGCAATAGGTGTGACATTAAGCGTATCGCTTAACCGCAGGGCTGTGCGTGCACGTCAGTCCGAGTTGGAGGCTCTTCGCCTTGCCGAGGATGCAAGAGTTGGCGAAGAAGAGATGCGAACCCTCAACCAAGATCTGCAAAAACGATACTATGACCACTTGTATGCCATCATCCTCCCTATTCTCAACGCACAGAGGACAAAGACCGGATTTATTGACCTGAACGAGAAATCATGGAAGCTGATTGAGGAGAACACAGACATGGTACTGCCGCATTTCACCCGAACGTTGCGTAAGAACCACCCGTCGTTGGGAGATGAAGACATCCGCTTCTGTTGTCTGGTCGCTATGCAGGTACCCAACCCCGTGATTGCAAACGTTTATGGTATTGCACCGTCCTCAGTCTCGGTGCGCAAACAGCGTATGAAGAAAAAGTTAGACGAGGGCATCGTGAATGAGACCTTGGAAAATTATCTTGCAAAATACAGTATATGAGTATGAACAGACTTACAATCCTGCTGCTTTTATTTCTGCCTATGACACTCGCTGCCCAGGATGTATGGACAGAAGGTACCGAGTGGGTGGTGACATATTCCGATGGTGATGTACACACATACACTCTGTCTGGAACCACGATCTTCGATGGCACCGCATATCTGAATATGATGGATGACCATCAAGAGGAGCCGATAGGCTATGTGCGAGCAGAGCACGGTGATACCACGGTTTATGCGAGAGCAATAATAGATGAGGAGACGACTGGTGAGTTCCTGCTTTATGATTTCGGAACCTTTGAGCCCGGCTCCACCTTCAGATATTCATTCTACGACTACGACAACAAGCTGATTCGAACGCCTTCGGTTGAGATTGAGGCTGACAGTGTGACATACTTACATGATATAATTGAGGAGGGCGACATCCTGCCATGCTGTTCCTATGTGGTGTTCAAATTAGGGTATATCGGAGGCCCGATGGATTTGTTCTATGGAGGAGTCGCATTGACAGCTGAAGATGCTGAAAGCTCCACATCAACTCCAAGGACACGCAATGTGAGCCATATTGTTTTCCGTCCAAAGGGACGTAAAGGCGCAATGATATTTCCTTCAGGTATCTACAGTCTTGTTGAGGCAGGCTCTGGCACTCATGCAGGATATAACCTTAGCGGTGTTCCTGTGAAGCCCCCTTTTTCCGGCATAGTGATAGTAGATGGTAAGAAACGAAAGTATTGACTTACTTATAAAATATTACTCATTCATTAACTTCAAAACTTACAGGTTATGAAAAAGATGATTACTATAATGACGTTGATGTCAGTTTGTATGACATCCTTCGCACAGGATGTGACTGTGGCGGAGCTGACCCCTGAAATGACAGGTAAGTTGACTACATCCTACCAACAAGTGGCATTCAACCTCTTTAATGAGTTGGTCGAAACTGAAGACGGGAATATTTGTTTCTCTCCTTTGTCTGCGCAGATAGCCCTGTTGATGTTGCAAAGCGGAGCGGGCAGCAATACTCTGAGCCAGATGCAGAAGGTGCTGGGGACAGAGGGAGTCTCTTCAGATGCGGTAAACCTTTACAACCAGTCTCTGATCCAAATCCTCACCTATAGACCGGACTTCGACCCGAGCCAATGGAGATGGTATGGTGCTGAAAGCGATGAGGAGGCACGAAAGCACTATGAAGCCTTTTACCCCTTGTGCGAGATTGCCAATGCTTTGTGGAACCGCCCAGATGTGGTTGTGAATTCTCCGTTTACCAGTTGCCTGCAGGATTATTACGATGCGGGAACCGGATCCGTAGCCTTCTCTACAAAGGAAGGCATTGATTATGTGAACGGCTGGGTTAACGAGCACACCCATGGTTTGATACCTCAGCTTTATGCTATGCCTCAATCACCCGACCTGGCGCTTGTCCTTGCCAACTCCCTCTATCTGAAAGCGGCATGGGCTGTTCCTTTTTGGAAAGAGCTGACAACGAAAGAAAATTTCTATAAGGAAGACGGCACTGTCGTTCAGACAGATATGATGTTTGTGAGCGACCCCACTTTCAGGATAGCAGAGGTTGGCTCGTTTAAATGTGTTAGAATACCATATTCCAATCTCTTCTATATGACTGTTTTTATGCCTGCCGACGGCTATCAGCTGCCAGAAATCAGTTATAATGACTGGATACAGGTGATGGAGCAACTAAAGACCAACCGATATAATGAACCGGAAGTTGGCGTGAACCTGAAATTGCCCAAGTTTGAGATTGAAGGTCGGTATGACTTGATTCCCGCATTGAAGTCTCTCGGTATGACAGATGCGTTTATGCCTTGTTGTGACTTTACGGCGGTATGTAACAAAAACCTGCCGATATCCGCTGTCTATCAGCTGGATAAGATAAAAGTTGACGAGGAAGGAACTGAGGCGGCTGCGGTTACTGTGATTGAGGCAACAGAGTCTGTTGGTCCGAGTAAGATTGTTGACTTCTTTGTGGACAAGCCGTTCTATTTCACCATTGAAAACCTGAGAACCAATACGGTGCTGTTTATGGGTAAGGTGACTAACCCGACCGGAGGAAACAGCGGGCAACCTACACAAATCTCTGATGTTCCTGCCGATGGTAAGAAAACTGAGATCTTTGACTTGAGCGGCAGACCTCTCAGGCAGATACCAGAACATGGGTTTTATATATGGAATGGAAGGAAGTTCTTGAGAAGATAAGCGAAAATTCACTTATCCAATCAGCTCTTCTATCACTTTCTCTTTAGGATTGAACGGGCGCAGGTCATTGAGGTTCATAGCTTTGACCATATCCGGACCGGCTTCGGTGAGTACACGTTGTGGTATAAGGCCTATTATTTCTGTACCGGTAACACGTACTCCGTGCCGTTGTGCCGAGCGTTTCACCTCTTCATATGCCCGATGAAGTGGGGTGATGTCAATATCTGTAAGGTTCATCGAAACCTGGGCGATACCATATTCCTCAATATACCATCCTATTGCCTTTGCGCTTTTCAGAACGCCTGGATGCCCTGGTCCTCGGCCGCTCTCACGTACGTCTGCAGCGATTTCTTTCGCCACCCTCACGTCTTTGGTGTTTAGGTTGAAATTGACAGCAATCAGATATTTGCGTGCCCCGATAACAGATATGCCTGAGCGTTGGATGGTCTCTGGCACTGTGCCGTCTTCAGGGAAATCCACAGGCATAAAGTCAGGTCGCAGTTCTGGCGTATAAAGCTTTCGGCTGAGAGCCTCATATTCTCCTGCCCGGCAAACTGCGAGGTTCCGTCGCTCAGGTTTGAAAGCGGCGGCCTCGTAGGCGTATGATGGGATGCCCAGCTCGTCGGCGATACGCTGAGCCAGTTGCCTCGCCAGTTCAGCGCATACCTCAAGTGTGATGCCGCTCACAGGTACTAACGGAAGTACATCTACAGCACCCTGACGGGGATGGGTGCCCTTCTGCCTGCGCATGTCAATAAGCTCGCATGCGCGGCGGGTCATTTGAAACGCAGCCTCGCATACTGCATCCGGCTTTCCGGCAAAAGTATATACCGTACGGTTGGTTGCAATTCCTGTGTCAACGTGTAAGAGGCTAACATTCTCAACGGAGCTTATGGTAGTTGCTATTGCGTTAATCACCTCCTTGTCGCGCCCCTCGGATATATTGGGCACACATTCCATTATCTGGTTCATTCGGGGTTTTCAAAATATGATTGTCAATATACGATTTTGTCGAAATAAATAAAAGGTGGCGCACAGAGGAAAGGTGCGCCACCTTCTATTAATTGTCGATTTTTATTTCACAAGTGTCTTCTTGCCGTCCACAACGTATATGTTGCCTCTGACGAGCGAATTGACGCTGCGGCCGTTGAGGTCGAACACCTTGCCTGAGCGGATGGAGTCGTAGAGATTTGCCGCTGCCTCTGCTGAGATGGTCTCAATACCTGTTACAACGTCAATCTCTGTCTTTGGGCCGAAGCCACCCATCGGGTTGGCGGTGCGGACAGAAAGTTTGTCTCCCTCTACTGCTTCGATATCGTATGCGTTGTCGGTCATAATATCCACGAATTCGCCGTTTTTGTAAACAGCCCAAGCGATTGCGTTGTCGTCAGCCGGTGTCACTGTCAGTGTGCCGTCCTCGTATTTAGCGTTGGGCGCGCCCATCTGAACAGTGAAGTCTTTTGCCGGCCAGTTGGCTCTGCCGAACATGTTCTCATATTTGTAGAAGTCGGCATCGTCGGCAGAGAGGATGGTCTCAAACTCACCTCCGAATGACGTGATCTTGTTTGAAGCAGGGGTGATGTTGTCGCCGCTCTCGTTTTTTGTGCCATACTCACCGAACACCTTAGGGTCAGTGTTGTTCATGCCTTTCTCAATCCAGCGTTTGCTGATGAGGGTGTTTGCTGCGTTAGTGTCGAGAGTGGTGTTCAGCCACACACAGATGGGCTGGTTGTTCCAGGCGCGGCCGAAATTCCAGTCGCCCTTGCCCTCTGCCAAGTCAATCACCTTACAGCTGTCGAATACATATCCGTAGCTTGTGGATGTTGTGGGTGCTGTGATGGTGCGTGACCCTTTGCTGTCGCTCTGACGTGGCTCAAGGTATAAGTTGCAGTCTTGGAAACGCACGTCGCCGCCGCCGCAGATAAAGTCCACGGTGCCGTAAAGGTCACTGGTCTCCCAGTAGCTGCGCTGGGTGTTCTGGCTGTAATATGTGTCCTGATGAGATTTCAGAGCCACGTTCTTAAACACAGCCTGGTCGCCTTTGTCTTGCAGACAAACGGCGCGACCGTTGCCTGTAGGCTTGTTGTAGTAGTCGTATTCGTTCTGGATGGTGAGATCCTGGACATAGAGGTTGGTTGACGTGTTCAGCAGGGTCGCCGTGTTGCCGATGCCTTCCTCGTCGGGGTTGGGCTTGTTCTTGATGATGGTACCTTCTTTCGACTCACCGACAATCGAGATGTTGTGTCCGCTGATGGTGGTGAGCATAGTGTGTCCCAGGTCGTAGGTGCCGTCGGGCAGGAAGATGAATTTGCGGGTTGCGTCTGCTGATGAGTTCAGGCCGCATACATAATCGAGAACGTCAATAAGGCTGCTGGCGTTGTCTTTCTTTACGATATACCAGTCACCGTTCTCAGTGAAGTTTGTCTCTGTGGTGTTCACAATCTTCAGACTGTGGATATAAGACTCGCCATTGCCTTGGGTAAAGGTCATGTAGATGGTGCCGCCCTCGCCCTCATATACGAATGACGCCACCTCACCGTCGTTTTCTGCGATTCCGGCAATAGTGCCCAGCTCGTTGCCCTCAGCGTCGGTGAACTTCAAGATGTTGTCACTGGCTCCGTATTTGCAGAGACCAACAGAGATGATTGCTTTAGGACCTACGAGAAGGGCGATGCGGTCGCCTTGCCTGAATGCCCATCCATGTGTGTTGTCGTGCCAGTAGCCACAGCCGTTGTCGTTCACGAATGCCTCGTGGTCTTCTGGATAGAAGGTGTCTGATGTCAGGTCGAAGGTGTATTTCTTGTAGTTGCTCGGTCCCTCAATCTCTGTTGCCACAGCATAGACGGGGGTGTCTTCTGTTATAATGTCAGCTGTGCTGGCTTTCTTGCCGCCGAAGTTCTTGTAGAACCAGCCGCGCACTTTGAAGCCATCCTCTGCCTTGGCTGTTGTGTAGTCCACGTTGAAAGCGCCGATGGCCGCGTCTTTCTCAACAGCCTGTGTACCCATCTCTGTGCCGTCTGTGTTGTAGTAGGTGAGTGTGAAGTCGGGCTTCTGAACAAACGACACGATGTAGTTGATAGTGATGCTGCCTAAAGTCACGGGGATTGTGGCGGTACACTTGGTTTCGTCGCCGTCGTAGGTGATCTCGCCCAGCTCTCCTTCCAGTGCGGTTGCGCTGACAGGATTGTCGGCTGAGATCATGGGCTCGCTCTTCGACAGCTCTATAGTTGCCTTGAAGGTCTCGCCGTCGGCCTCAAACACATTGTCGGCAATGTAGCTCACGCCATTGGCGGTGAAGTCGGCGAGCACCGGAACCGGAGCCTCCTCACCGTTGAGTACACCGTTAATCACGATGTCGGAAAGAGCCATGTCCTTAGTTGTCACCAGCTTGCCGTAAATATAAACGCGCAATCCGCAGGCTCC
Source organism: Bacteroidaceae bacterium (assembly GCA_045603885.1). Classification (GTDB taxonomy): domain Bacteria; phylum Bacteroidota; class Bacteroidia; order Bacteroidales; family Bacteroidaceae; genus UBA3839. The sequence goes on from JAZUMZ010000367.1 coordinate 11,426, forward strand.
GTCGCTTGCAGGTGCTTCGGTTATATCATAGCTCAGTGAACTGTAGGCAGGGTCAGCATTGTTGCGTTGGGGAACCACGCCTGTGGCAAGGTTGATGACGGTACCGTCTGCGTTAAGCCATACAACGTCAACCTTTCCGTTGTCGGTGCCGCATTTTGCCACTTTCAACGAAACACTGCTTGGAGTGAATGTGAGACCGGCCTTAGGCTGGATTATGAAGTCAACATTGTCGTTATTACCCCTGTCCTTGGTTGTGTCGGTTTTAGGCTGAATCTTTGTCCAGTTAATTTCGGAGAAGGTGCGCTGGCCTGTAATACTCATGTTGGAGCCAAGAACCACCTTGCTGTTGAGGAAGTGGTCTGCCTGGTCACCGAATTCCGCCTTTTGATCCTCTGTGCCTTCTGTGAAAGGGAATGTGGCTGTGGATGCCACGTTTTCAAGTGCGCCCGACTCCTTCTTCTCGTTCAGCACCAGCGTAATGGTGTAGAAGTAGTTATTGTCGTTTGTGGAAACGATGCTCACATATCCACGCTTAACGTCTTTGGCTGTGGGTTTATAGGTGTTTTCGTTGTTCAGCTCCTCGCCGCCGCCGATTGTGTAGTAAGAATAATTTTGATATCCGTTTACGGTAATCACATCGTCGGTGGTGTTTACGGGAATCTGGAACTCGACACCATTGCGAAGCTGCATGTTGTTGCCGTTAACCCTGAAAGTAGCTCCGTTAGGAATCACTGTCATCTTCAGACCGTCTTTGGCCATGTCGTCAATCTCGCCGCTCTCGCTTGAGCCGGAAAGAGCCATTACAGCCTCTTGGGTTGAGGCGTCACCAAAATTCCATACCGCCGTAACGGGGTAGGACAGAGGCTCAGGGTCGTTCTGCGCGAAGGCGCAAACCGCCAGGAGCATCAAATTGAGTAATGTAAAAAACTTTCTCATGTTCTTAAATGTTTAAGGTGTTATATGATTCTATAGTTTGAACTCTTTTTTTTCATATGTCAGATGGAATCCCTCTATATTTTGAGCAAACCGCTCATCTGCGTCTGTACCTCTTTTGCTTTCTCTGCCGCCACCTCTGCGAAACGCTCAGTGCTGTCTGCATAGATGATGGCTCTGGAGGAGTTGACGATCAGTCCGCATTCGTCGGTCATTCCATATTTGCATACTTCCTCAAGACTGCCGCCTTGTGCGCCTACTCCTGGCACAAGCAGGAAATGCCCGGGCACAATCTTGCGTATGTCCTCGAACAAGCGTCCTTGAGTCGCACCCACAACATACATCATGTTCTCTTTTGTGCCCCAAGCCTGGCTACGTCTCAGCACCTTCTCGAAAAGTCGCTCTCCATCCTGGTCGGTAGTGAGCTGGAAGTCGGCAGAGCCTTTGTTGGAGGTTAGGGCGAGCAGGATCACCCATTTTCCTTCGTATGCCAAAAACGGGTTTACAGAGTCCTCGCCCATATAGGGGGCGACTGTAAGAGAGTCAATATTCATCTCCTCGAAGAAACTCCTGGCGTACATCGCGCTTGTGTTGCCGATGTCGCCTCGTTTGGCGTCGGCGATAATGAAGTGGTTCGGGTGCTTCTCCTTGATGTACTGTACAGTCTTCTCAAACGAAATCCATCCCTTCACACCGTTGCACTCATAGAATGCGAGGTTAGGCTTGAATGCCACGCAATATGGAGCTGTGGCGTCTATTATAGCCTTGTTGAACTCAAACACCGGGTCATCCGAACTGAGTAAATGCAGCGGAATCTTCTTTGTGTCTGTGTCAAGGCCGACACACAGAAATGTGCGCTTTTCCCTGATCTGATTTATTAGTTCCTGGCGAGTCATAAAAAAAATATTAGTCTGTTATTTCTTTAAACTTGTCTCCTTTGAGTCTGCCTTCCCCGATTTCCTTATAGCTGGGCTTCTTTCAACCGCTCGGCGTTCTCGGCTATTATCAAATGGTCAATGCAGTCTTGGATATCGCCGTCCATAAATGCGGCGAGATTATAGATTGTGTAGTTGATGCGGTGGTCGGTGATCCGGCCCTGAGGATAGTTGTAGGTCCTGATCTTTGCGGAGCGGTCACCGGTCGATACCATGGTTTTGCGCCTTGAGGCTATGTCGTCGATATATTTCTGGTGCTCGCGGTCATAAATCCTGGTGCGCAGTCGTGCCAAAGCCAGCTCTTTGTTCTTGGGCTGGTCACGGGTCTCTGTACACTCCACGAGTATCTCCTCTTTCTCGCCGGTGTTGGGATTTGTCCACATATATCTGGCACGGACTCCCGACTCCACCTTGTTCACGTTCTGTCCACCGGCTCCGGAGGAACGGAACGTGTCCCATTTCACCTCACCCTCGTTTATCTGGACGTCAAACGGCTCAGCCTCAGGCAGTACTGCGACAGTGGCGGCGGAAGTGTGTACGCGTCCTTGGGTTTCGGTCGCGGGCACTCGTTGAACGCGGTGGACACCCGATTCATATTTCAAGATTCCGTAAACACCTTCGCCCTTCACGTTGAATACAATCTCCTTGTAGCCGCCGGAGGCACCCTCGCTGAAGCTGGAAATGGAGAGGTGCCAGCCTTTCGACTCTATATATTTGGAGTACATACGGAACAGGTCGCCGGCGAAAATCGCAGCCTCGTCACCGCCTGTGCCACCGCGGATTTCCATTGTCACGTTCTTTCCGTCTTCGGGGTCGGCGGGTATGAGCAGCAACTTGATCTTTTCCTCCAACTCGGGAAGCAGGCGCTCGTTCTTGTCAAGTTCCTCACGGGCCATCTCCTTCATCTCCGGATCATCCTCGGTCATCACTATATTCTTGGCTTCCTCTAAGTTCGACAGGCACTCTATATATTCTTTGCGTGCAGCCGTGAGGTTCTCAAGCTCTTTATATTCTTTTGTCAGTTTCACATAGCGCTTTTGGTCGGCTATAACGGATGGGTCGGTGATTAGGACCGACACCTCCTCAAATCGGCTCACTATGCCGTCGAGTTTGTCTAAAATTGTGTTGTTTGGCATCTGGCTGTATTAATTATATTTGAACGTACCGTATTCTGAGTGGATTGTAAGGCTTTTCGGACCCTCCTCAATATGTCCGATGACCTGTGCCTCGATGTTGAGACTTTTGGAGATCTCAATCACTTTCGTGGCGTTGGAGGGATCAAGGTAAATTTCCATGCGGTGTCCCATGTTGAAGACTTTGTACATCTCCTCCCATGAGGTGCCGCTTTGCTCATGTATGGCTTTGAAGAGCGGGGGGATGGGAAACATGTTGTCCTTCACCACCTTGCAGTTGTCGCCAACGAAGTGCAGCACTTTGGTCTGGGCTCCACCTGTGCAATGGACCATTCCGTGGATGTCGCTCCTCATCACGTCGAGAATATTCTTCACTACCGGAGCATAGGTGCGGGTGGGGGAGAGTACCAGCTGTGCAGCGTTAAGGGTAGTTCCCTCCACTGGGTCGGTCAGAGAGTATTTGCCGCTGTAAACCAGTTCCTCAGGCACCGCGTGGTCGTAGCTCTCTGGATATTTGCCGGCCAGTGACTTGTTGAACATGTCATGGCGGGCGCTTGTCAGACCATTGCTGCCCATGCCGCCGTTGTAGCATTGCTCGTAGCTGGCCTGGCCTGTGCTCGAGAGTCCTACTATCACGTCGCCGGGTCTTATGTTGGCATTGTCAATGACATCCGAGCGCTTCATGCGGCATGTCACCGTGCTGTCAACTATTATAGTCCTGACGAGGTCGCCGACATCTGCGGTCTCACCGCCTGTGGAGTGGATGCCGATTCCAAGCTGGCGCATCTGTTGAAGCAACTCGTCGGTGCCGTTGATGATTGCGGAGATAACCTCTCCGGGCACAAGCATTTTGTTGCGGCCGATGGTGGAGCTGACAAGTATGTTGTCTGTGGCGCCTACGCATAGCAGGTCGTCGGTGTTCATGATGAGGGCGTCCTGGGCGATTCCTTTCCATACGCTCAGGTCACCAGTCTCTTTCCAGTACATATAAGCGAGGCTTGACTTGGTTCCCGCTCCGTCGGCATGCATTATATTGCAATAATCAGGGTCGCCTCCCAGTATGTCGGGGATAATCTTGCAGAAGGCTTTCGGATAGAGCCCTTTGTCAATGTTTTTGATGGCATTGTGCACATCCTCTTTCGCTGCGCTCACACCGCGCATCATGTATCGTTGATTCTGAGCCATGGTTGTTTGTGTTTTGTGTAAATTTTGTTTTGCAAAACCGACAATGACGGTAATTTGCATATTCGATAAATTCAACTTTTCTATTTTATCCCGTTTCTCTCCAGCAGCGCGTCTATCGTTGGTTCATTGCCACGGAAGCGCTTGTAGAGTGTCATAGGGTGCTCTGTACCTCCTCGTGATAACACGTTGTCGCGGAACTTGCGAGCTGTGTCTTTGTTGAATATGCCGGTCTGCTTGAAAAGCGAGAATGCGTCGGCATCAAGCACCTCTGCCCATTTGTAGGAGTAATATCCGGCGGAGTAACCACCAGCCATGATATGTGAGAACTGGGTGGACATGCATGTGCCCTCAACGTAGGGAAGGAGCCTCGTGTGGTCGAACACGGCTTTCTCGGTTTCCATAATGTCACCGGTGAACGGCTCTGTGCGGGCGTAGTAGCTCATGTCAAGCTCACCGAAGCTCACCTGGCGGATGCAGGCATAGGCGACGTTGAAGTTGCGGCTGTTTATTATGTTTTCAACCAAATCGTCGGGAATCAGTTCCCCGGTCTGGTAATGGAACGCGAATTTTCTGAGGAACTCACGTTCTGCCGCGTAATTCTCCATGAACTGGGAGGGCAGCTCCACAAAGTCCCAAAACACGTTTGTGCCGTTGAGCGACTCGTATTTGGTATTTGACAGGATTCCGTGAAGGGCATGTCCGAACTCGTGGAGGAATGTCTCCAACTCACCTAATGTGAGAAGCGAGGGCTTTTCGGCTGTCGGCTTGCTGAAATTAGTGTTTACCGACACGTGGGGACGGCTGTTGGTTCCGTCTGCTTCTGTCCACTGCTCTTTGTATGAGGTCATCCATGCGCCCGACTTTTTTGACGGCCTGGGGAAGAAGTCGCAATACAGGATGGCGAGGAAGGAGCCGTCTTCGTCGAACACCTCGTATGTCTCAACATCCTTATGATATACAGGGATATCTGTTGCCTTACTGAATGTGATGCCATAGAGTGTGGTGGCAAGTCCGAACACTCCCTCTTTGACTTTGCCCAGCTCTAAATAAGGCCTTACCATCTCAGAGTTGATGTTGAACTTCCGCTCTTTCAGTTTGTTGGAATAAAAAGAGAAATCCCAGGGCATCAATTCAAATTCCTCTCCCTCGATTTCTTTCGCAAGCTGTTCCACGGCCTTCACCTCGTTACGTGCCACAGGCATGTATGCGTCGTAGAGGTCTCTGAGCAGCTTGTACACGTTTTCCTCTTTCTCTGCCATCCTCTCCTCAAGCACGTAGGCGGCGTAGTTCTTGAAACCGAGAATCCGGGCCATCTCACGGCTTTTGTTTACAATATCTAAGGCAATATGGGAGTTGTTGCTGTCATTGGGATGGGTACACAGTGTGTTGTATGCCATGTACATCTGTCTTCTCAGCTCCCGGTTCTGGCAGTAGGTGAGAAACGGTGTGTAGCATGGAGCATGGAGGGTGAAAACCCAGCCATCGAGGTTCCTGTCGTTTGCTTCATCTGCTGCGGCGGCCATCACAGTCTCAGGTACCCCCTTCACCTCTCCGGCATCGGTAATATGAAGAGTGTATGCGTTCAGGTCTTTCAGGTGGTTCTGCTCAAATTTAAGCTCTAAGAGGCTCAGTTCCTGCCTCAGTTTTGACAATCTCTTTTGACTTGAGTCGTCGAGACCCGCACCGTCGCGCACAAACTCGTCATAGGTGTCGTCAAGCAGTGTCCGCTCTTCTGTGGAAAGGCTGTCGAGCAGTTGCGGGTCAGAGTGGTAGTGGTCGTAAACCGCCTTGATACGCTGAAACAACGCCTTGTTCTGGATGGTCTTGCTGCCATGGTCGCTCAAGAGTGGAGAGACTTTCTCCGAGACGTCGTCAAGCTCGTCGCTGGTCTCTGCACTGACAAGGTTGAACAATATCGTGGATGCGCGGTCGAGGAGCATTCCTGAATGTTCGTAGGCCTCAATCGTGTTCTCAAATGTGGGAGTTTCCGGATTGCCGGTTATGAGGTCTATTTCCTTGTCGTGCTCTTCTATACCTTTGACGACCCCCTCCTCCATGTCGGCAACGCTGATTTTGTCGAAGGGAATCGCACCGTGTGGGGTTAGATATGTTGTAAAAAGTGGATTCATCACTGTTGTTTTGGGTTGTTTTTATATATATCCTTATGGGATTTCATAAACAGACGTTTGTCGTCGTGGATTGTAAAACCGCCGCGGTTGAGCTGGACAAGCCCTGCGTCCTTCCATTGGTTGAGGATGTTTGACACTTTCAGTCGAGGCTCAGCCAGCAAGCCGGCCAAGTCAACCATGTTGATTCTGACCTGGGTTGAGCCCTGGCGGCACACCTTGTTGTTCTCCAGAAATCGCAGGAGTTTATCCTCGGCAGTCTGTGGCAGGCTTTCTCTGAGCCGGGCGGTGGCTGTCTGGAGTTGGTTGCATATCAGGCTCAGGAAATTTGTCTTAACAACCTCATATTGTGACATGAGACTTGAGAGCTGGCTTTTCTCGATGCTGCAGATACTGCCGGCACCGGTGAGAGAATAAGTGTATTCATATCTCTGTGACATCCCGAAAATGTTTTGTGGCTCAATGACGTATGGGTTTTTGGTGAAGAACTCATACGTGGTGAGGTGCATGCGGTCGTCACGCCTGCTGGCGCACAGCTCCCCTTGCAACACATACACCACCTTGTCGCAACGGTCGTCCTGACACACGATGGTGTTGCTGTCATAGAATTTGTGAAATTCAATCTTCACTTTTTCCACTATGTTTATGAGCTCGCCCGTTCCCAATCCCATAAGTAAGGGGAGGGACTGAAGCCGTTCAAACATGGAGTTTGTCATAGATGCAGGGTTTTATTCTTGCTCAAGCTTTAAGTCCTGGCTGTGCCACACTCCGTGTGTGCCGTCGTCCTTGCTGTATATGAAGTATGCCTTCAGGTCTGTCCTCGACTTGAGGATTTCCTTGGCTTTGTCAAGACCGCAAACCATAAAGGCCGTGGCGAAAGCGTCGGCTGTCATGCAGTCGGAGGCAATCACCGTGGAGGACAGGATGTTGTGCTGCACGGGGAAACCGGTTTTCGGGTCTATGGTGTGGGCGTATTTTTTGTTGTTCTTTATATAGAAATTGCGGTAGTTGCCGCTTGTGGCCATGGCAATGTCTGTCACATGGATGACGTTCTGTATCTCGCCGCCGACAGACAGTGAGTCGTCAACCGGCTCGTTGATACCGATTCTCCATTGTCCGCCCTTCGGGTTGGTGCCTTTCACGCGCACCTCGCCGCCAATCTCAACCATGTAATTCTCCACACCTTGGGAGGAGAGGTATTCACCCACCTGGTCAACTCCGAAACCCTTTGCTATGGCGTTGCAGTCCAGCATAACACGTGGGTCAGACTTTCTCAGTTTGCTGCCTTCGACGCTTATCTTGTCCATTCCCACGAATGGCATTATACTGTCAATCATAGAGGAGTCAACGTTCTCTGCGTTCTTGAATCCGAATCCCCAGGCATTGACGAGTGGAGCAACGGTGATGTCGAAGGCTCCGCCTGTGGCATTGGTGACTTCCTGGGCTTTGTTGACAATCCTGAGCATAAGGCTGTCGAGGATGTCGGAGCGGTTGGAGTTGATCGCGGAGATTGTGGAGCTGTCGTTGAAGGTCGAGAGTGATTGATCTACATTCTTGAGCGACTGTGCGATTCCTTCCGACAGGTTGGTGTCGGAGTTATAGGTTATGTGGTAGAATGTGCCGAACACCGGTCCTTCTTCCGATTGCCACTCAGCGGAGCTCTTTTTGTTGTTGCTTATGATAATGAATGCGGTGCCTGCAATGAGTATCGCAAGCAAAGGCAGATGCCACCAACGACGGGGGTGGGGATCATAGTTCTCCTGTAGTTTCAGATATGACATGTTGTTTGCTGGTTTTTTTCTTGCCCCAGTTCAGGTCGAATATCAGACTGTAGGTCGCGCCCCATACGCTGCTACCTTTGGTCGTGCCATAGCCGGGGATATAGTAAGGATTTGCGTAGTTGTTCTTCGAAGAGCTTATCTCATGCTTGTAACGAACGGTCCAACCCATATGGAAGTTCTTGTATATCTGCACCTGGGCGCCTGCCAGAACCTCGAACCAATGGCTTGTGGTTGAGATGTCCTTATAGGAGAAAGGCTCCGAGCCGCCCCATACTGGGTCGATAAACTCTGGACCTGAGATGTCAAACTTGAAGTTGGAGATACCATAGCGTACACCGGCGTAGAAGAGGTTTCTCTGAAATTTGTTTTTCAGCAGGTTGAAATCCACTCCCGCCCGAAGGTATGGAGCAGAGGCCTTGTATTGTATGTTTGTGTTGCCGTCGGTGTGGTCACAGCTTCCCAATCCCGCCTCGATAACCGGGAAGAAGGTGTTGTAGAGGTTTACCTTCAGAGCTGCCTCAAAACCGCCGTAGTCGGTAAGGAGTTTTTGTCCTACGGAAAAAACGTCGAATGAGGCGGAGAATCCCTGAAAGAGTTCAAGCTTGGGTTCCTCCAGAAGTTCCTCAACATATTTCGACGGTGCCTCAGGCTCGACAACATTGCCCTGAGCCGACAATTGGACGGGGATACTTAAAGCCCACGCTGTAATAAGTGCTGCAAGGAGTTTATTGAGCCGTACCATTGAAATAGATTTTTATGTTCTCGTTGCGGTCGTAATTAACTTTGGGATTCACGATACTTACTGAGTAGATGCCGGAATGGGTGGACTCAACGCTTTTGAGGGTGTGGAAACGGTGGTTACCGCATTCAGGAAGATCTACAAACGAATAGCTGTCGTGGTTTATGTAGAGGGTGTCCTTGTTGGAGATTGAGGAATAGGAAATGATAATCGTGTCGTTTTCGGAATAATACTTCATCGGCACGCTCATTTGGCTTGCGTCATAGAACCTGTTCAATAAAACGGTGTCGCGCCTCACCTCCTCGATGGTTTCTGAATAACCGTTGTCGATGTATGTGGAGTCCTGAAAGGTCAGGGTCACGGTGGGGTAACCCAGCTTGCGATAGGTAAACACGGTGTGCATTCCGGGAAGGAGGGTGGTGACGGTTATGGTATCGGTGTTTTTGATCGCTATCCCGTCGCTGTCGTAGAACCCGTAGTTGCAGGTTACGTTGCTCTCCAAAGGACAGTCGCTCGCAGAGCAGGCAATAAGCGCTACGATACCAACGATGGCAGTCAAGGCGGATATTATGTGCTTCATCTCCTATATTTTCTTTGCAATCTGGTATTTGTTGCGCTCCGACGAGTTGCGGCTGACCATCTCACCGAGAAAACCGGCAATGAAGAACTGGCTGCCAAGAATCATCATCGTCAAAGCGATGTAGAAATAGGGGGAGTCGGTAACCAAGCGGTAGTCGCTGCCGTGGTGCATTGCCCACAGTTTGGTGATTCCAACTACCAAGGCGGCGATAAAGCCGGCTATGAACATAATGGAGCCCCACACTCCGAACACATGCATGGGTTGCTTGCCGAACTTGGATAGGAACCACAGGGAGAGAAGGTCGAGATAGCCGTTTACAAATCGGTTGAGACCGAATTTGGTCTTGCCGTATTTGCGGGCTTGGTGCTGAACAACCTTCTCACCGATCTTGTCGAAACCGGCGTTTTTGGCAAGATAAGGAATGTAACGGTGCATCTCGCCATAAACCTCTATGTTCTTCACGACATCCTTGCGGTAGGCTTTCAAACCGCAGTTGAAATCATGAAGGTTCTTGATACCGCTCACTTTGCGGGCTGTGGCGTTGAAAAGCTTTGTAGGGATGGTTTTCGACAGTGGGTCGTAGCGCTTCTTTTTGTAACCACTGACAAGATCGTAGCCGTCCTCTTGGATCATACGGTAAAGCTCAGGAATCTCGTCGGGACTGTCCTGAAGGTCGGCGTCCATGGTTATGACTACGTCGCCTTGGGCCTCTTTGAAGCCGTGGTAGAGAGCGGGGCTCTTGCCGTAGTTCCTGCGGAATTTGATTCCGTGGACCTCAGGGTTCTCTTTGGCCAAAGATTCTATGACATCCCACGACTTGTCGGTAGAGCCGTCGTTCACGAAAATAATTTCATAACTGAAGGAGTGCTCATTCATCACGCGCTTGATCCATGAGTGGAGCTCAGGCAAAGACTCCTCTTCGTTAAACAGAGGTACGATAACAGATATGTCCATTGCAAGTTTTTGTTGTTATGCTTGATTACTATCTAAAAACTTACAAAGTTACACATTTTACATGAATTCAGCAAATATAAAGGTGTTTTTCGTCGTTTACTTTTCACTTTTCGCTTGTTCACTTTCTCACCCTGCTTTCGTTTTTCAATGCGAAATCTTTCCACGATTTGAAATGTTTCTCCACTTTGGGAACGTTTATTTGCAGGAAATGGCAGTATGCGGCACCGAGTGCGTCGGTGGCATCGAGTTGTTGGTGCATGTCGTCTTCCGGGATATGAAGCAGACGCTGAAGCATGCCGGCAACCTGCTCTTTGGACGCATTGCCGTTACCGGTTATGGCCATCTTGATTTTCTTTGGCTCGTATTCGCTGATGGGGATGTCACGGGTGATGGCTGCGGCGATGGCTACACCCTGGGCACGTCCCAGTTTCAGCATCGACTGGACATTCTTGCCGAAAAACGGAGCTTCGATGGCCAGCTCGTCGGGAAGATAGGAGTCGATGATGCCGATTACACGCTTGTAAATGTGACCAAGTCTGAGATAGGGGTCTTTAGTGGAATGGATATCAATAACACCCAGTGCCACAAGCTCTGACTTGTTGCCACGTACCCTTATCACACCGTAACCCATGATGCGGGTGCCGGGGTCGATTCCTAATATGATTTTCTCAGCGGGAGAGGTATTATTCTGAAGTATCATCTGATCGGCTTGTTCTGAAGTGTTATCTTCTCTAATTCTTCTGCAAATTTACCTTTTTTTTTTCACATTCGTCTTGTTTCTGCAAAAAAATACATTTTACATTTGTATAATTTAAAATTGTACATCGAAATTTGTGTTTCTAAATTTTTATGCTTAACTTTGCAGATTAATCACCGAGAGAATTTTGTATCGAAGATAATTGATTTATAAGACGACGAAATGGCAGAAAAAAAACAAAATACAAAGGGCAGGGCGACAACGGCCAAGAGGAGTAAGTCCAGTAAGAAAAGTGCAGACGAACTGTCCAACAAAAAGATAATATTGTTCTTCTCAGGAATGGTGTTGCTGTTTGTGGCGCTGTTCCTGATTGTGGCATTCACCTCATTTTTTATCAATGGAGATTCCGATTGTGGAAACCTTGGGACACTTCCAAGCAATTTCAACTCCGACGCCCTTTTCGCTAATGGGGTCAAAGTGGATAATGCATGTGGAAAATGGGGACTTCTCGCCGCTATATATATGTTCAACGGGGCGTTTGGACTTGCGTCATACTGCATACCCGTTTTATTGGCCATGGTGGGACTGAACCTCATTGGGTCTTATAAATTCAACCTGTTTAAGGGATTCCTTAAGATTGCGGCGGTGATGATCACGCTCAGTTTCATCCTTACGGTATTTTCGCCAGACAGCAGCTCACCTGTGTTGCTCGGAGGCGACCATGGAAGAAAACTTCAGACCGTGGTGGAGAACAATGTCGGAAAGGCGGGTGAATACATTATTATTGTCATTCTTGTTTTGCTGTTTGCCATATATATCAGCAAGAGCTCTATCGACTATATCTCCAAATTGTTGAGATTGGAGAAAATCAGAAAACTGAGAAACATAACACAGTCGCTTCGCGACAAGCTCCAGGTAGCTGTAAACGGTAATGAGCGGAGTAAGGATGATGAAGAGTCGCAGGATGAGGAGAAAATGCAGTTCACCGATCCGTCATCAAGCACCATTGTTTACGACAAGGAGGGTAATCTGATTTCTATCAACGACGGTGAAAATCGATTTGGTGAGGATCTGAAGGATGTGGGTGGCGATAATATGGATGACGAGGACAGCGAGGACACAATCCTTGATGAGCAAAATACCGACGACAACAACGAAAAGACGAAGAAAGAAGTCGGAGGCTCTTCAGGTGAGCCTGATTTCGAAATCGACAAGGCTGAGGCCACAGAGGAGGGCAGCGGAAATATTGAACGTGGCAGCATTGACACGCCCTATGATCCCAAACTCGATCTTGAGAACTACAAATATCCTCCGCTCAGCCTGCTTGACGGGGGCAGCGAGGATTCCAACCCGAAGATTGACCTTAAGGAGCAGAACGCAAACAAAGAGCGGATTATCCATGTGCTCAAGAGTTTCGGAGTGGAGATCAGCTCTATCAAGGCTACCATTGGCCCAACTATCACTCTCTATGAGATTACACCTGCCGAAGGCGTCAGAATTACCAAAATCCGCAACCTGGAGGACGACATTGCATTGAGTCTGGCTGCGGAGGGAATACGAATCATCGCGCCTATTCCTGGCAAGGGTACCATCGGTATCGAGGTGCCTAACAAAAAGAAATGTGTCGTGACTATGGAGAGTGTGCTCAACAGCCGTATATATCAGGAGAGCACCATGGAGTTGCCGTGTGCGCTTGGAAAGACCATCACAAACGAGGTGTTTATGGTTGACCTGGCAAAGGCGCCTCACATGCTCGTGGCTGGTGCGACGGGTATGGGTAAGTCTGTCGGACTGAACGCGATTGTCACATCACTGCTTTACAAGAAACATCCGTCGGAGCTCAAAATCGTCATGGTTGACCCGAAGAAGGTGGAGTTCAGTATCTACTCTCCTATAGCAAACCAGTTCCTTGCAAAACTGGAGGACGAGGAGGATGCAATCATAACCGACAACGACCGGGTGGTGAAGACGCTCAAAGCCCTCTGTAAGTTGATGGACGACCGCTATGCCCTGTTGAAGAAGGCACATGTGAGAAATATTAAGGAATATAACGATTTGTTTAAGAAACGACGTCTCAACCCGCTCGAGGGACATGATTTCATGCCTTACTATGTCGTGATTATCGACGAGTTCGGCGACCTTATCATGACTGCAGGCCGTGAGGTGGAGCTTCCGATTTGCCGAATAGCACAGCTTGCGCGTGCAGTAGGTATTCACATGATTATCGCAACCCAGAGACCTACAACCAATATCATTACGGGTACCATAAAGGCAAACTTCCCTGCCAGGGTGGCGTTCCGTGTGACATCGGGAATCGACTCCAAGATTATTCTTGACAGGCCGGGAGCCAACCAGCTTATCGGACGGGGTGATATGCTCTACCTACAGAATGCCGACCCGGTGCGTGTGCAGTGCGCATTCGTCGATACCCCCGAGGTGAAGAAAATCACAGAGTTTATCGCCGGTCAGCAGCAGTTCCCTCACATGACATATCTGCCAGAGCCGCCGATGGAGGGCGACGAGGGTGGTGCCGCCAAGGATGTGGATATGAACCATCTTGACCCTATGTTCGCTGATGTGGCGAAGATGGTCGTAGGAAAGAACCAGGGCTCTACATCCGCAATACAGAGAAAATTCGCTATAGGATACAACCGCGCGGGAAAACTGATGGACCAGCTCGAACAGGCTGGAATCGTAGGACCTCAGCAGGGCTCAAAACCTCGCGAGGTGCTTATATCCGACCTGCTCACTCTCGACTCAATACTCAACACCCTCGGGGTGAATTGACATCTCAATTTATATAAATGATTCAAAAAGACAACTCATGAATAAAATCAAATTCCTGGTTAACGCCATAGCATTGTTGTTGTTCTCCGCAAACATGACAGCGCAAAGTGCGGCTGACATAATGGACAGTGCTGCCAAACAGTTCAAGAAAAATAAAAGCGTGGAGTCTAACTACACGATTATTTTCACCGACAATGGTCAGCGAAAAACTATGACTGGTGGAATTGTCATGCAGGGTAACAAGTATGTTAACGTGATGCAAGGCACCAAAATCTGGTTTAACGGAAAGACTCAGTGGACTTATGTCAAGGAGAATGAGGAGGTGACGGTGACTAACCCCGATAAGTCGGACATGGCTGCCAACAACCCGTATTATTTCATAAACTCATACAAAGAGGATTTTAACGTCTCTCTCTTGTCTGAGACCGCATCGGCTTATGAGATGAAACTCACTCCAAAACAGAAAGGAAGTGATATCCAGAGCGTGGTTCTGAAGTTCAGCAAGACAAATTACAGGCCCCTTTCCTTGAAGATAAACTCAGGAAACGGAAATGTAGAAATCAGAATCGTATCATACAAGACCGGTCGGTCGTTCCGCGGCAACTCGTTCAACTTTAACAAGAAGAAATATCCTGATGTCGAGATCATTGACCTCAGATAATCTTTAATAAAGAAACAAGGAATAAGTCATAAAAACAAAGAGCAAAGAGTTTGTTTTAGAAGGTTTCCCCTTCTAAACACTCAAAAGACTAATTAATAACACATGGAGCACATTAAATGTTTAATCATCGGATCCGGACCTGCCGGATATACGGCAGCGATATATGCCAGCCGGGCAAATCTTAATCCCGTCATCTACGAGGGAATACAGCCAGGAGGACAACTGACGATCACAGACACAGTAGAGAACTATCCCGGACATCCGGAGGAGATTACAGGACCGGAACTCATGGATCTTATGCGTCAGCAAGTGGAGAAATTCGGAGTCGATATCCGGACGAATATATGCGTCAAGTCCGACCTTTCACAGAGACCCTATAGGTTTACGTTCGACGACAACTCGGAGGTGGAGGCCGACGCGGTGATTATCGCTACAGGCGCGTCTGCCCGATCCCTCGGGCTCTCCGACGAGAAGAAATATATGGGACAAGGTGTCAGTGCCTGTGCCACATGCGACGGCTTTTTCTACAGAAAGAAAGTAGTGGCGGTGGTAGGTGGCGGAGACACCGCATGCGGTGAGGCTCTCTATCTGGCAGGACTCGCGTCTAAAGTATATTTGATTGTTCGCAAGCCGTTCTTGCGGGCATCCAAGATCCTCCAGAAGCGGGTGGAGGAAAACGAGAAAATAGAGATTCTCTTTGAGACCAACACCGAGGGACTTTACGGGGAGAACGGAGTAGAGGGTGCACACCTCGTACACAGACGGGGTGAGGCTGACGAGCGTCATTACGACCTGCCTATAGACGGATTCTTCCTCGCTATCGGACACAACCCGAACTCTTCCATATTCAAGCCGTGGATAGACACCGACGAGACAGGATTTATAAAAACCGACGGTGATTCACCACGCACTAACTTACCAGGTGTTTTCGCCGCTGGTGACGTGGCAGACCCAAATTACCGGCAGGCCGTAGTGGCTGCAGGATCAGGATGCAAGGCAGCCATGGAAGCAGAGAAATATCTTATGACGCTTCAAGGATAGAACTGCAAAATCATGAAAATGAAAGATTTTCTCCGTATATACAAGCTAATAAGCCGCAATGAGAGGCTGGCCATTCGACGCCATCCTCTTGTGGAGCAGAATCGGTTCATGAAGGTATTTGTATATATTTTCACAGCTTTCTGGGCTGTGTATCTCATGTTCTTTGGATTCGGTGTAGGGCATATTGATGGCCTGAGCTACGAGATTTTCGATGTCCTCGACGGATGTATGGTTTTTTTCCTGGCATTCGATTTCTTAATAAGAATGACGTTTCAGGACACTCCGGCTCACAGGGTGAAGCCCTACAAGCTGATGCCAATACCTCAGCAGACCGCAATCGATGTGTTTATCGTCAGGATTATGTCGGGCGGATACAACCTGTTCTGGCTCTTTTTCTGGATTCCGTTCTCGTTCTTTGCTGTGCGGAATTTTTATGGCTGGGGGGGATTCTTTGCGTTTAACATCGGATGGGTGCTGCTTTACAGTATGAACGGACTTTGGTTCCTGCTCTGGATGACTAAAGCACGCAAAAACGCATTCATATACGTGTTCCCATACCTGATTTATGCGGCACTGGCCTTTACAGGAGTGATTGGGGCTGAGTGGCTTTTCAATGCATGCATCTGGCTTGGACGTACATTCTGTACGGTAAACCCACTCGGATTCATGATTGTTCTGGTTCTGATTGCGTTGCTGTTTGCTTTTAACAGGAGACTTCAGAACAGGTGTGTCTATGACGAGATATCAAATGTGGAGTCGGTGAAGTCGGTGAAGGCAAACGAGCTGAACTGGCTTGGACGATTCGGATCTATTGGTGAGTATCTCAAGCTGGAAATCAAGTCGATGAAGCGAAACAAGGTGGTGAGAAAGTCTTTCCTCGTAGGACTGTTTTGCGTGCTGATGTTCTCCATACTGTTCGCTTTTACCGATGTCTATGACAACTCCGTATTCATGGAGTGCTTTATCTGTGTATATTGCTTTGCCTGCATGGGGACGATAACACTGACCAATATCATGTGTCCTGAGGGAAACTATATAGATTTCCTGATGTCACGCAAAGAGTCGGTATTTTATCTCCTCAAGGCCAAGTATTACTACAATTGCGTTCTGCTTCTGCTGCCGTTCCTCTTCTCTCTGTTGCCGGTTTTCAACGAGAAGATTCTGTTCATGGAGGTGTTGGGATGCATGCTCTTCGTTGCGGGATGCGTATTCCCCTTCCTGTTTCTACAGGCTGTTTACAACCGTCAGACTATGCCCCTCAACGTGCAGATGATTGCGAAAGGCAGGAACTCAAAAAATCAGTTTTTTGTGTCTATGGCAGCACTTTTCATACCAATGATATTGATGACAGTGCTACTCAACGTGTTCAACAGGGAGACGGCGTCAATCGTCATGGCGGGAACCGGGCTGACGGGCGTGCTCCTCTCAGACCTGTGGCTTAAGAGTATATACCGCGGCTTTATGAGACACCGATATGTTAACATGGAGGGATTCCGGCAAACAAGAATCTGAAAGGGACATAACAACTGACAGATTTTATATATAACACCCAAACATCTACACTTAATAACACCTAAATATATGTTACTTCAAGTAAACAACCTGCGTAAGACATTCGGAGAGAATGTAGCAGTGGACATAGAAGCCTATTCCGTGGAGGAGGGAGAGGTTATAGGTTTGGTAGGCAACAACGGAGCTGGAAAGACAACGCTCTTCAGACTTATTCTTGACCTGCTGAAACCTGATGCTGGAAACGCTTGCATCGATGGGTTGGAAACCAACAAGACGGAAGACTGGAAGCACTTCACCGGCGGATTCATCGATGACGGATTCCTCATCGACTTCCTCACTCCCGACGAGTATTTCGACTTTATATGCAAGGTTCATGGAATTAACAAGGCCGACTGCGAGGAACGACTTAAACGGTTTGACCACATCATGAACGGGGAAATCACTGGCTCAGGAAAACTTATCCGCAACCTTTCTGCTGGAAACAAGCAGAAGGTTGGAATCATCGGGGCGATGCTCCACAATCCACGCCTGCTTATTCTCGACGAGCCGTTCAACTATCTCGACCCCAGCAGCCAGCTGTCAATGAGGCGAGTGTTAGATGATTTCTCAAAGGAGAACGGCTCCACCGTGATTGTGTCCAGCCACAACCTTACTCACACGTTCGACCTCTGCAGCCGTATAACGCTTCTTGAGAAAGGACATATTATCAAGGACGGCAAGAAGAATGACACAACCCTCTCACAGGAGATAGAGCAATATTTCATCGGCAAGGCATAGCCTTTATGCACAATATCAACCACACGAATAACGTTATAAGGAATATGGAACATCCGGAGAACAGCAGCGAATATGCAGGACTGACGGTCAACTCAGGGGTGGAGCAACCATCCATCGTGAACCCTTACCTGAGGCAGATGCGCAAGAAACGACAGAAATTTCTCAATGCCGGGGAGTATGTCCAAGGCATTGTGAATGGTGACGTGTCGGTGCTCAGTCAGGCGGTCACTCTCGTGGAGAGCGTGCTTCCAGAGCACCAGGCTATAGCTCAGGAAGTGATTGAGAAATGTTTGCCGTTCTCGGGAAATTCTGTGAGAGTGGGGATATCTGGTGTGCCGGGAGCCGGGAAAAGTACGTCAATTGACACGTTCGGCGTACACCTGCTTGAGAACTATGGAGGTAAGTTGGCGGTGCTGGCAATTGACCCAAGCTCTGAGAAGACCAAAGGTAGTATTCTTGGCGACAAGACACGCATGGAGAAGCTCTCTGTTCATCCCAAGTCGTTCATACGTCCTTCGCCCACAGCTGGGTCGTTGGGAGGCGTGGCACGAAAGACCCGGGAGACCATCATACTCTGCGAGGCTGCCGGATACAACAATATATTCGTTGAGACCGTGGGGGTGGGGCAGAGTGAGACTGCATGCCATTCCATGGTGGACTATTTCCTGCTTATTCAGCTGGCGGGAACCGGTGACGAGCTGCAAGGCATAAAGAGAGGCATCATGGAGATTGCCGACGGAATCGTTATCAACAAGGCCGACGGCAACAACATAGACAAGGCTAATCTCGCAGCAACGCAGTTCCGCAACGCGTTGCATCTTTTTCCTATGCCTGAGAGCGGTGTGCTGCCGCAAGTGAAGTGCTATTCCGGATTTTATGAGATTGGAATCGATGAAATCTTGAAGATGATATTCGACTATATCGATGAAGTGAAGCGTAATGGTTATTTCCAGTACCGACGCAACCAGCAGTCGAAATACTGGATGTATGAGAGCATAAACGAGCAGCTACGCAACGGATTCTTCCACAACAAGCTTATAAAGAAGCTGATACCGCAGATGGAGCAGGATGTGCTCGACGGAAAGATGACATCCTTCATCGCGGCACATAATTTGTTGAACACTTATTACGACGAACTGAAAAAATGAAGCGCCTGATTACATATCTTTTTTCACTGGCTGTCTCTGCCGGCGCATTTGCACAGACCGGTACCACAGCCTACGAGTTTATGAATATACCTACCGGAGCGCACTCGGCTGCTGTGGGAGGCAAGGCGGCGGCTATGATCGAGGACGATATCACACTGATGTTCGACAACCCCGCATTGCTGTCAAATGTGTCGGACAAGACGCTTAACTTTGATTATATGTCATATATGAGCGGGTCTATGAAACTTTCAGCGGCGTTCACGCGTCAGTGGGGGCCGAGAGGAAACTGGGCTGTAGGGGCACAGGTGCTCAATTATGGAGAGATGACGGAGACAAATGACAACTTTGAGGAGTTGGGAAAGTTCAATGCCAACGACATAAATATTCAGGGAGGCTACACCTATATGTTCACCGACCGCATCACGGGTGGTGTCCAGGGAAAGGTGTTGATGTCTAATTATGGCGACTATTCGTCAATAGGACTGGCTGTTGACCTTGGACTGAATTACTACGACTCTAAGAAGGGATTCTCGGTAGGTTTGGTGGCACAGAACCTTGGACGTCAGGTGGACGCGCTTTATGAGGAAAGCCAGAAGATGCCTTTCAACTTGGTTCTGGCGTTGTCAAAGCAGATGCCTAACGCACCACTGCGTTTCAGTTTGAATTTCTCTGATTTAACCCATTGGAAAAAGTCGTACTATATGACCAACGGAAAGGAACTGAGCTCAGGCAAGCGCTTCCTCCATCACTTGTCTATAGGTGCGGAGGTGTTCCCGTCTAAGCAGACATGGCTCGCTCTGGGATATAATTTCAGGCGAGGTCACGAGATGAAAGTGCAGGACTCCAGCAAGTGGGCGGGTTTCTCTGTCGGAGGTGGCCTGAATATCAAGAAGTTCAAGGTCGGAGTGACCTATGCGAAATACCACATAGCATCATCCTCGCTGCTCATCAATGCCAGCTACTCACTCTAAAAACTAAAATCCTACAACTCAAATATACGACTTTGTGGTCATGTCATAGTATAGCGCTTCCAATTCTGGAAGCGTTAACTGTTCCACAGAGTGCTCGATTATGCGGATTAGCTCGTCACGGCGTCGTTCGTCAGTCTGGCCGTATTTATCCATATATCCCATGGCGACGCTTTAGTTTGCCGTTGAGTCGGCAGTCTCAGTAGTCGTCTCTACCCGCTTGATAAGTCTCAGAGTGTCCGGCCTTTGATATTTGTCAATTAATACATGATTGCGTATTGTTGGGTAGTCCCTGTTTTTTGAGCAACTTTTACCTGTTCTGATTGGTGCCATGTCGAGGAGTGTTGCTCCGATGCATAGGATGCTGAGAATTGTTGTTGCGGTTTTCATAGTTCCTGTGTTTTTGGGGTTGTTATTATTGTGATAATATGTATTGGACATTCACCTTCTTGTCGCCTGCGGTGAACTCAATGGCTATGTAGTCGGCATAGTCGTCTTTGCGTGAGTATATGAGAAGAATCTTGCCGTTGGCCGACAGATCTTTGAGAATATAGCCTTTGTTCTGGTCGAGAAAACGCTGGCCGAGATTCTTCATCACATCGTTTTGCCTCAACTTCGTCCTTTACGTTGACATACGCCACCACGCGCCTGATCTTCTCGTCCGGGCTTTTGTATATTGCCACGGTTGATGAGTCGCAGCCTTCAAACGTGCCGTGCTTGTAGAACTCCACGTCACCCTGTACCTGTGGCTCGCTGAACCCTTTCTCGATAAAGCTCGTGTTGAATGCATCTCTCGTACTGCCCATCTCCACATCCATGAAATGGAGACCCTGGGCGTCAGCTGTCAACACAGCCGCAACCATTATCGCAAATATAGCTATAAATTTCTTCATATCTCTTTTTTATTGTTCACTCTTCACTTTACACTTTTTACTCTTTTATAGTTCGCTGTTTTCGATTATTATATCCACAGGAGGAGTGTCTGGATTGTCAGAGTAATATCGGTATATGATTCCGCATTTCACAGCCTTGACCGCTTTGATGAACGAGTCTGCCTCAGGGTCTTGCTTGATTCCGTCAAGTATGTTGGCTTTCACATCGGCTTTCTGCACCCTCATCTTTCCTAAGTCGATTATGTTCTCGTCACACTGGACGTAGAGCACTGCATAGTCACCCTCATACTCGGTTTTCTGCTGTGTCAGGCCGTTGCCGATAGACATGGGGAGACCTTTGTTCATGTTTTTCAAGAACATCTCCCTGTTCATGCTGTCCACCTCTTCGTTGTGGCGCAGCATGTCTCTGTTCACCTTCTCTTTGGCGGCCATGCGTTGACGGCGTATACGCTCAGTGCGCTCCTGCTGGCTGTCGCCGCAAGATGTGAGAACCACAGCGCATATAATGGTCAATATGTAAGCAACTCCTCTGAACCCCATATATATAAGATAATTGAATTAATTCTTAAAAGTGATATGTTTC
>JAZUMZ010000368.1:0-7100 GCA_045603885.1 Bacteroidaceae bacterium
GCCCCCGACTTAAATATCAAAAAAGTGGGGGAATGTGGAATTAATTGTGTATCTTTGCAAAAAATATAAAAACGATGTCTATGAGATTCTTTGGAGATTTTCCTGCTAAAGCCGATGCCAAGGGAAGGGTGTTCCTGCCAGCGGCATTCAGAAAGGTGCTGGAGGCGGCCGACGAGAAGCGGCTGGTTCTAAGGCCTGACCTTTACCAGGATTGTCTCGTGCTCTATCCTGAGTCGGTATGGAACGACATGCAGGACGCACTCGAATCAAGACTCAACAAATGGGACCGACGCCATCAGGACATCATGAGGAGGTTCGTAGCCGGAGTGGAGAAATTCGAACTCGACGGTAGCGGACGATTCCTGATTAACAAGCGCAAGATGGAACGGGCCGGAATATCACAGGACATTGTCTTCCTGGCGGTGAACGATAAAATCGAAGTCTGGGACAAAACTCGATACGAAGAACACTTCTGTGATGACGGAGTTCTTGGAGAGTTGATAGAACAGACAATGGCGGAGCCGCAGACAAAAGACATGTCATGAACGGAGGGTACCATACACCAGTCTTGCTGAAGGAGAGTGTTGACGCACTCGACATCAAGCCCGATGGCGTCTATGCAGACGCCACTTTCGGTGGAGGGGGGCACTCTAAAGAAATTCTTTCCAGGATGGGCAAGGGCGGAAAACTATATGGCTTCGATCAAGATGCCGACGCGCTTGACAACTTCAAACAGGAGACTGAGAGGGGCTTTGAGACGGGAAATGCCGAATTCCAGTTCGTTAGAAGCAACTTCAGGTTTATGCCTAATTTCCTCAAGTACTATGGAGAGGACAAAATCGATGGAATACTCGCCGACCTCGGAGTCTCGTCACACCATTTTGACACTGAGCAACGGGGATTCTCTTTCCGATTCGACGCTCCGCTCGACATGAGGATGAACCAGATGGGAGGAGAGACGGCAGCCGATCTGCTTAACAATGCATCAGACAAGAAACTG
Source organism: Bacteroidaceae bacterium (assembly GCA_045603885.1). GTDB lineage: Bacteria > Bacteroidota > Bacteroidia > Bacteroidales > Bacteroidaceae > UBA3839. Next base: position 1,001 of record JAZUMZ010000368.1, read on the forward strand.
GCCGAAATATTCCGCCTCTATGGAGAGCTGCAAAACGGCTGGAGGATAGCTCAGGCGATTGTTAGCAAAAGACAGGAGCAACCATTCGGGAACATAGGACAGCTCACCCAACTGCTGGAGCCATTGATGCCAAAACAGAGAATGAAGAAGGACATGGCGAAGGCGTTTCAGGCTTTGAGAATCGAGGTCAACCACGAGATGGAGGCACTGAGAGACATGCTGGAGGCGACAACGAAAATGCTAAGACCGGGAGGAAGACTCGTGGTTATCACATACCACTCGCTGGAAGACCGGCTCGTCAAAAACATGATGAAGACGGGAAACTGCGAGGGAGAGCAAGAGAAAGACTTCTACGGGAACCTGATATCACCATTCGAACTGGTAAACCGCAAGGTTATCACACCTACCGGAGAGGAACTGGAACAGAACCCGAGGGCGAGAAGCGCAAAACTGAGAATAGCAAAACTGAAGTAAACTATATCACCACAGGCTAAGAAAACGATGAGAAAGAACAAGAACATAGAAGAGGACTTTGTGGAACTGCAAATTGAAAACCTGGACGGAGCAGACAGCACCGGGCAGGAGGATAGCGCACAGGTGCCTGAGGAGGTGAAGGAGGCGATGGAAGCCATCAACCAGTTTGCCGACGACGAGGGTGAGGATGACGACCGCCTGTCGTTCAGAAAAATACTGGGTGGAGACATCCTTTTGAGGAAAGGGGTGGTAAAACAGGTGATATTTATTTGCTTCTGCGTCATTTTGCTGCTTTGCTACACGGGAAACAGATACAGCAGCTTGCAGGACATAATCGTCATCGACAACCTCAACGCAAAATTTAAGAATGTTCACAACAAAGTGCTGGCGCAGTCGAGTGAGTTGCTCAACAAGCAGAGACAGTCGTCGATTGAGAAACGACTGTTAGAAGCGGGAGACACCAATATGCTCAACAACAACACACCACCATTCGCACTGCCGGAAAAACCGCAGGAGTAAAAACCAGAATCACGACAACATAGAAGTTCACAAGAAAAACAAGATCTGATGAAATTTGAAAAGAAATATATAACAGGTAAATTCCCGTTTGTCGTGGGGGTGGTGATTGTCGTGTGCATTGCCATTATCTACAAGATGGTGATGACCATGACGGTGGATAAAGATAAGTGGATGGATTTCAAGAGCGAGAACGTGGATGGCTCGGAAGTGCCGGATCCTCCCACCAGAGGCAACATCCTATCCGACGAGGGAGACCTCCTTTCTACATCCATGCCTAAATACAACGTGAGATTCGACTTCCTGTCGGGAGTCCCGGCTCTTAAGAAAGAAGGGGTGAGCGCAGAAAAATTCATAAAGGACTCCTTGAAGCGCGACAGCATCATAATAAAGAAAAACAACGAGTTCCTACAAAGCATAGATGAGATATCAGCAGGAATAGCCAGATTATGCCCGGAGATGGGAAGCCAGGACTCGGTCAGGGCGCACCTGATGAAGGGACTCAACTCAGGATCACGATATTATGATATCTGTAAGGGGCATGTCTTCGATTTCATCACATATCAGGAACTACGTCAGCTCCCTATATTCAACAAGCCGGGAAAATATGCCAGTGGAATACAGACCATCGAGCGTAACCACAGGGAAAAGCCTTTTGGAAGCCTTGCCAGCAGAACCATAGGGGCTATGTATGGACTGGTGGACTCGGCGGTGGCGGGAATTGAGTTGCAATATGACTCGCTGCTAAAAGGAAAGCCAGGGCTGAAGAGACAAAGACTCATACGTTCGAAAGACCATTTCGTGGATATACCTCTCGTGCCACCTACTGACGGACTTGACGTGGTGTCAACTATCAATGTCACCATGCAGGACATCTGTGAGAGCGCGCTCAGGGAAAAACTCATAGAGGTGGAGGCGGACTTCGGAGTATGTATTCTTATGGATGTACACACGGGGGACGTGAAGGCGCTCGTGAACCTCAGAAAAGTGGCAGATGGAAAATACGAGGATGACCAAAACCTCGCTGTCTCGGCACTTATGGAGCCGGGATCAACGTTCAAGACCGCATCCATCATGGTGGCTCTAGACGACGGGGAGATAAATATCAACGACCGTGTGGATACGGGAGGTGGCGAGGTTAATATGCATGGACGCAGGATGCGTGATGACGGAGGTCGAGGACATGGTATCATTGATGTTACGGCTGCAATGAGATATTCATCGAATATCGGAGTCAGCAAGCTCATCGACAGCCACTATCACGGAAAACCACAGCAGTTTGTTGACGGACTGAAACGCATAGGCATCGGAGGACCTCTCGGATTTGACATCCCGGGAACCGCAAACCCGAGAATATACGGACCTAAAGAAAATAAAACCTACTGGTCGGAGGTCTCACTGCCGTGGATGGCCATAGGATATAACACACAGATACCGCCAATATCCACATGCACGTTCTACAATGCCATCGCCAATAACGGACGAATGGTAAGGCCGAGAGTCGTAAAGGGACTGTCGAAAAACGGAGAGATGGTTGAGGAGTTCCCGGTGCAGGTGATAAACGAGCATATATGCAGGGACACCACTCTGCGTACTATGCAGGCGATACTCAAAGACGTGGTGAACGGAGACCACGGAACAGGAAGACGTGTGAAAAGCAAGTACTTCTATGTGTCGGGTAAAACAGGAACCGCACAGGTGGCGGACGAGCACGGTGGTTACCACTCCGGAAATTCAAGGCATTTCGTGAGCTTCTGCGGTTACTATCCGTCCGACAACCCTCAATATACGTGTCTTGTAGGAATAAAAACTGCGTTCCATCCTGTATCGGGAGGATCAACAGCTGGAACTGTATTCCTGAAGATCGCAGAGCAGGTATATTCCAAGCACGTGACCACAAACATAATGCTGGCGTGCGACACACTCACATACAAGCAACCGCCATTCGTTATGGATGGAAATATGAATGCGGCACGCAATGTGCTCAGCATACTGGGAATCAACACCTTGAACGACAGCACGAACGGAACTATCTGGGGAACGGCTGTCAGGGAAAACAACATGTTGTTGATAAAGGGACGTAACGATGATTATACCAAGATGCCCGACCTCAAGGGCATGGGAGCACGCGACGCACTCTATGCACTCGGGCTCAGGGGAGCAAAGGTCAGAATCAGCGGTTGTGGAAAAGTGCAGGAACAAAGTGTTGCCCCAGGAACAGAACTGAAACCGGGTATGGCGGTCACGCTGAAACTGGGTTGACAAAAAGTTTTGATATAATTAAAGACTGAAATAAAATCCAATAGTAGTCATCATGCAGTTATCACAATTATTAAAGGATATAAAAGTGCTGGAGACAGAAGGGGCAACTGATGTTGAAGTCCTTTCTTTAGAGCTGGATTCACGAAAGGTGGAGAACGGAGCTTTGTTCTTTGCCGTAAAAGGAACCGCGGCCGACGGACATGCATACATTCCTAAGGCTTTGGAGAAGGGAGCGGTGGCAGTGGTATGCCAGCAGATACCGGATGTGCGTCCTGAGGGTGTAGCCTTTGTGAAAGTGGAGAATACAGAGAAAATTGTGGGACAGATGGCTACGATGTTCTTTGGAAACCCCACAGAGAAACTTACGCTCGTGGGAGTGACGGGCACAAACGGAAAGACTACTATTGCAACAGTACTTTACAATATGTTCCGGGACATGGGATTCAAGGTGGGGCTGTTGTCAACCGTATGCAACTATGTTGACGGAACGGCAATACCTACCGAGCATACAACTCCCGACCCCATCACTCTCAACCGACTGCTGGCGCAGATGGTAGAGGCGGGATGCACATACGCGTTTATGGAGGTCAGCTCACATGCTGTGGCTCAAAACAGAATAGGAGGGCTCAAGTTCAAGGGAGGAATATTCACCAACCTCACACGTGACCACCTTGACTATCACAAGACTTTTGAAAACTATCGTGACGCAAAGAAGGCCTTCTTCGACTCATTGGCTGCTGATGCGTTTGCTGTTGTCAACATTGACGACAAAAACGGAATGGTGATGGTTCAGAACACAAAAGCCAGGGTGAAGACATACTCTGTAGGCAGAATGGCGGACTTCACCGCTAAAATCATAGAATGTCATTTTGAGGGCATGTTGCTCGAGATGAATGGCAAGGAAGTGGGAGTACGTTTTATAGGAAAATTCAATGTCAGCAACCTCCTTGCTGTATATGGAGCTGCGGTCATGTTGGGGCAGGAACCCGACGATGTGCTGGTTGCAATGAGCAGAATGGAACCGGTTAACGGAAGGTTTGAGGCGCTGACATCACCAAGCGGATACACTGCAATCGTGGATTATGCCCACACACCCGACGCACTTGAGAACGTGCTTAACGCAATTCACGGGGTGCTCGAAGGAAAAGGGCAGGTCATCACTGTCTGCGGAGCCGGAGGTAACAGGGACAAAGGCAAAAGACCTATCATGGCCAGAGAAGCGGAAAGGCAGAGCGACAGGGTGATTATAACAAGTGACAATCCACGTTTCGAGGAGCCACAAGACATAATTAACGACATGCTTGCAGGACTCGATGATGATCAGAAGAAAAAGGTTATTGCCATCGCCGACAGAAGGGAAGCTATCAAGACCGCATGCGCTTTGGCAAACAAAGGGGACGTTATCCTCATTGCCGGAAAAGGCCATGAGGACTATCAGGAGATAAAGGGTGTCAAGCACCATTTCGACGACAAAGAGGAAGTGCGAAAATGTTTCTAATTCATCTCAAATAAACAAACAAGAATCACATGCTGTATCATCTCTCACAATATATAAAAGAATGGGGAATACCCGGAGGTGGACTTTTCACATACGTGTCGTTCCGCTCCCTCCTCGCACTTATGATTTCTCTCATCTTGTCGTTCTGGCTGAGCAAGAAGTTCATAACATACATGAAACGTAAGCGTCATATAGAGAAAGCACGGGATGAGCAGATTGACCCTTACGGAGTGAAGAAAAAAGGAGTGCCTTCTATGGGAGGAGTTGTCATCATATTCTCCATTCTTGTGCCTGTGTTGTTGCTTGGAAAACTTTCGAACGTATATATTATCCTCCTGCTTGTCACGCTATTGTGGTTCGGACTTCTTGGTTTTTATGACGACTGGAAGAAACTCAAAGGCGACAAGGACGGACTTAAACCGAGATACAAACTACTCGGACAGTTTACGCTCGGAACGATTGTGGGAGTGGTACTGTTTCTCAGCCCACAGGCAGTGATGCATGAGAACGTTACGCGCGACACAACAGGACAGGAAGTCGTTTACAAGAGCGACCCACCTGTGAAATCAACAATTACCACGGTGCCGTTTATGAAGAACAACAACCTAGACTATCTCAACGCTTTCTCTTGGATATCAAACGGAAAGGTGGCAAGAGCTTGCGGATGGATTTTGTTCGTGATTGTCACAACATTTGTGATAACGGCAGTGAGTAACGGGGCAAACCTCAACGATGGTATGGACGGCATGTGTGCGGGAAACTCGGCAATTATAGGAACGGCTCTCGGTATATTGGCATACGTGTCGGGACACATACAATTCGCACATTATCTTAATGTGATGTACATTCCTGGGTCTGAGGAGATTGTGGTGTTTGTGTGTGCGTTTATAGGATCCCTCATTGGATTCCTGTGGTTCAACGCTTTCCCGGCAAAGGTGTTTATGGGAGACACAGGCTCACTGCCAATCGGAGGAGTGATTGCCGTGACGGCGGTGATTATACACAAAGAGCTGCTTCTGCCTATTCTTTGCGGAATCTTCCTCGTGGAGAGTTTGTCTGTCATCATACAGGTGGCATATGCGAAGAAGGGTAATAAAAAAGGAGAGAAGTGGAGGGTATTCAAACGTACACCGATTCATGACCACTTCCGTGTAATACAGAGTGACATGATTCCTGGAGCGAAGTACATCATAAAAAAACCAGGAACGGCACTACACGAGAACATGATTACAATCAGGTTCTGGATTATAACAATCCTGCTCGCCGCAATAACAATCATAACACTGAAAATAAGATAAAAAATACAATTCTATTCATTCATTCTTTCAAATAACATTCATTCAGGCTTTC